>CALBVA010000089.1 GCA_937969125.1 uncultured Verrucomicrobiales bacterium
ACCTTTGCAATAAGCACTATCCGGAAAGTCGTCGTACGAAGATTTCCGAGTGTCCTGACTGCGCTGCTAAAAATGTCCGGGGGGCACCGGGAATTGGGTTAGATTGAAATCCGCCACATGGCACAGTTAGCAAGGGATCACTGAGCCGTAAACGAGTTTTTCGAAGGTGTTACCTTCTTCGTCGGGGCGGACATTGCCATTCTGATCATCAGCCCAGTGCATGAGTTCGTGGAGGATGGTGACACCGACGGCATAGACCCGACCTCCGCGGGCTTGGCGGATGCCACGGCCAGCTTCGAATTCCTCCACTACCGTCTTTGAGATGTTGAGGGTGTGTGAACTGATACCGGGTCTAAAGCTCCCGCAGACATTCATCGCTGAGATATTCAATGAGGGACCTTGATTCCATTGGAGGGCACTGCGGAGTTTCTGTTTATTAATGCCGCCAATTTTCTTAAAGGCGGAGACGATGGCCGGGACTTGCATGATCTTCGGCATGTCGTTTTTTAGGTAATAGGCGAGTTTCGGATACGTCGTTTGTTGTGCTTTTGTCAGTTTCATAATTGCTGTGATATGACGAGCGGACTGATAAGGTATTCGTGAAATGTTCTCGGGAGGATGAGATCGAATCCCGCACAGCCCAAAAACGGCAACGTAACTCAGGGGTAGGCTGAGGACTCATAAGCTTTTTGTTGGTGTTTCAAATCCACCCGCTGTTAGTACTTTCCAGAAATCCCCGGTCCCTCGTTTTGAGAGCTGGGGCTTTTTCGTGGCAGGGAGTCATTGACCGGACACACGCTACTTCTTCTTCGCGTTTTGCATCGCCTGGCTGAACCAATCGCTCCCGGATTCCTGCTTTCGCTGGGGCTTCTGACTTCGTCGGCGTTCTTGTGGCTTTCGTTCAGAATTGCCACCTTGCCTGCGATTCTGTTCAGGAGCGGCTTTCATTGAGAGCGAGATCCGATTCCGTGAGAGATCTACCTCCATCACAGTGACGCGCACCTTTTGGCCGACTTTTACGACTTCGGAGGGATCATTGACAAAGTGGTCCGCCAGCTGGCTCACGTGGACCAGTCCATCTTGGTGCACCCCGACATCTACGAATGCTCCGAAGGCGGTGACATTGGTCACGATGCCTGGCAGCTTCAGCCCTGCGGTGAGGTCAGAGGGTTTCTCAATGCCTTCTTCGAAGGAGAAGGTTTCGAAGGCCTTGCGGGGATCGCGGCCGGGGCGGGCGAGCTCCGCCATGATGTCCTGTAGCGTTGGTAGCCCGATTTCGTCACCTACGTATGCGGAGAGATTGATCTTCTTTCGCTGGGCATCATTCCTCAGCAAGTCCTCCAGCCCGCAACCCGCCTCCGTCGCCATGCTTTCGACCAGGGAATACCGCTCCGGATGCACCGCTGAGCTATCCAGCGGATGCGTGCCACCGCTAATTCGCAGGAATCCCGCCGCCTGCTCGAAGGTCTTCTCGCCAAGCCGGGGGACTTTGAGGAGGTCTTTCCGCGACTTGAATGGCCCATGCTCCGCCCTCCATGAGACGATATTACCCGCCAAGGTTTCATTGAGCCCCGAGACATAAGAGAGCAGCTGCTTCGAGGCAGTGTTTAATTCCACCCCGACTCCGTTCACGCAACTGACTACGATCCGATCAAGTCCGGCTTTCAGCGCACGCTGATCGACATCGTGTTGATACTGGCCGACCCCGATCACCTTCGGATCCAGCTTCACCAGCTCCGCGAGAGGATCCATGAGGCGTCTCCCGATGCTGACCGCTCCGCGCACGGTGACATCCTCGGTGGGGAATTCTTCCCGTGCCGCTTCCGAGGCGGAATACACGGAAGCTCCACTCTCATTCACCATCACGACGGGAATGGAGGAGGGGAGCTTGGCCTTTTTTACGAATGTCTCCGTCTCACGGCTCGCGGTGCCATTCCCGATGGCAATAGCCTCAATATCATAGGTTTTCACTAGATGTTTTAGCTCCTCTGAGGCCTCCAAGGCTTGCCGTTGTGAGCCCGCTGTCGCATGCAGCACCGTGTGGTGGAGCAGGCTGCCTTGGGCATCAAGGATCACAGTCTTACAGCCGGTGCGGAAGGCTGGGTCGATCGCCAGCGTTCGGCGTCGGCCGAGAGGGGAGGCCAGAAGGAGCTCTCGTAAATTATCGGCGAAGACTTGGATTGCGGTCTCATCCGCCACCTTCTTCGAGGCCATGCGCATCTCGGTCTCCATCGATGACATTAGGAGTCTCTTGCAGCCATCTTCCACCGCCAGCCGCACTTGCTCCGCCGCCTCTCCCCGGCCTGTCACCCAGGTCGGTGACGCCTCCTGCACCACTCTTTCGAGCGGCACCTCGATCCGCATCAACAGGAAAAATTCCTTCTCCCCCCGGCGCATCGCGAGCATCCGATGAGAGGGAGTCTTCTTCAGTGGCTCGCTCCATTCGAAGTAATCGCGATACTTCGCTGCCGCCGGATCCTCCTCCTTGCCATACATCACCCGCGAGCTCACCTGCCCCTCGTCTTCATAGAGGCTTCGGACCCGGCCCCGTAGCTCCGCGTCATCGGCTACCCGCTCCGCAATAATGTCCCGTGCTCCCGCCAGTGCATCCTCCGCCGATGCCACCTCATCCCTGAGATACTGAGATGCTTCCTCAATTCCACCATCCTGATTCTCCAGCAGCCAATCCGCCAGCGGCTCCAGGCCCTTGTCTTTCGCCTTGGTCGCGCGGGTCTGTCGCTTCGGTCGATAAGGGGCGAAGATATCTTCCAGCCCCGTCATTGTCACTGCGGACAGCACCTTCTTCTTCAAGTCATCCGTCAGCAGGCTGCGTTCCTCCAGAGACGTCAGAATCGCCTCTCGCCGACTGTCCAAATCTGCCAACTGGCTCATCCGGTTCTGAATTGCCTGAATCTGCACCTCGTCCAGAGATCCCGTAGCTTCCTTCCGGTATCGCGAGATAAAGGGTACCGTCGCCCCCTCGGCCAGCAGCTTCGCTGTCGCACTCACCGAGGATGCCGGAAGCCCCAGCTCACGTGTGATCAATTCGAGATGGGCGGGTGGGAGAGGGGTGGCGGCTGTCATTGGATGGAGATAGGAGTGGAGGAATGGCGCGGCTTTTACAGCCGCCCCAGTGCTCTTGGCAAGCGGGGCTCTCATTGCCCTGCAAATTCCGGGGAAAAAGGCCGAATCAGCAGATTGCTTAACAAGACCGTAATATTATGGGCAATGCCATCCCTCAGGGGCTCAACACGACTTTCCCTGTCCCTACCGGCCCTCAACCCGCCTTGCTCATATCTCCGATTGGAAATTTTCATAAAATTTCGGAGAAACCCCTTGCCAGATCGATTTTTATTCCTAGAGTCGCGGCCCCCAAATCGGGGCTGGCCTTACCGTCTCCTAGAGAATCAAGGGTTTCAGCTCCTTCAAAACGAAAAACACTATCGGGTGCTACCGGAAAAATGGCTCTTGCGAGGAAGCTCGCTGAGTTCCCGGCGACCCCCGGTTGATTTCCAGCGAAACACTTTCCAAACCTTTCTTTCTCAAAGAAATCCTCACTGATAAACCCGCTTAACCGCCATCCCAAAACGATCGCATTATGCCCACCATTAACCAGCTCGTCCGCAAAGGTCGTAAAAAAGCAGTCACCAAGTCGAAGTCTCCGGCTCTGAACAACTGCCCACAGCGCCGCGGCGTTTGTCTCCAGGTTTACACCCGCACGCCAAAGAAGCCGAACTCCGCTCTCCGTAAGGTTGCCAAAGTTCGCCTCACCAACGGCTACGAAGTCATCGCCTACATCGGCGGAGAAGGTCACAACCTCCAAGAGCACTCCATCGTCCTTATCCGTGGTGGTCGTGTGAAAGACCTTCCAGGTGTTCGCTACCATATCGTCCGTGGATCGCTCGATACTCTCGGCGTCGATGGCCGTAAGCAGGGTCGCTCCAAATACGGTGCCAAGAAGCCTAAGGCCGGTAAGTGATCTCTGGCTGACCGATTATTTTTTCAATCAACCCTCTGACCAACCACCACCATGGCACGCAGAAAAAAAGTTTATCCTAAAAAGGATTATAAGGACCCTAAGTTCGATAGCCCTATCGTCGGCCGCCTGATCTCCAATGTGATGAAGGACGGTAAGCGTTCCCTCGCCGAGCGCATCGTTTATGCTGCGATTGATCGCGCTAACGAAGGCACCGACACCATCGATCCTCTTGAAATCGTCACTCGCGCTATTGAAAACGCGAAACCCCGCGTGGAGGTGAAGAGCCGCCGCGTCGGTGGCGCCACCTATCAGGTGCCTCTTGAGGTAGATGCCTCCCGCTCCGAGTCCCTCGGTATGCGCTGGATCATCACCTTCGCTCGCAGCAAAAAGGGGACTCCCATGCATGTCGCTCTTGCTAACGAGATTAAGGATGCAGCCAACAACACCGGCAACTCCGTTCGTAAGCGTGACGATGTTCATAAAATGGCTCAGGCAAACCGCGCCTTCGCTCACTTCCGCTTCTAATTTGATCAGTTGATCCCGCTATCCAGATAGAGAAACACCTTTCCTCCTGATTCGATGAGCAAACTCGCAGAAATTCCCACCCGTAACGTGCCGCTTGAGCGGACACGGAACATTGGGATTGCTGCGCACATCGATGCCGGAAAGACCACGCTCACCGAGCGCATTCTCTTTTACACCGGGATGATCCACCGCATCGGTGAAGTGCACGATGGTGCCACCACCACCGATCATATGGAGCAAGAGCGCGAACGGGGGATCACCATCACCTCCGCCGCTGTGACTTGCGAGTGGAGTCAGATGCAAGAGGTCGGCATTGCCAAACTCTTCTCCGGTGACCGCCAGCGTATCAATATCATCGATACCCCGGGTCATGTCGATTTCACAGCCGAGGTTGAGCGTTCGCTCCGTGTTTTGGACGGGGCGATTGTTGTTTTCTGCGGAGTCGCAGGCGTCCAGCCCCAGTCCGAAACTGTCTGGCGTCAGGCTACCACTTACAATGTCCCTCGCATTGTCTTCGTAAATAAGATGGACCGCGTCGGAGCTGACTTCGATGCCGTCGTGAAAGAGGTCGAGGAAAAGCTCGGTGCTCGCACCGTCCGCATCCTCATCCCCATCGGCTCCGAAGACAGCCTTCGCGGACAGATTGATGTCCTGAATAAGAAGGCCGTCATCTACACTGATGATGACATTCTCGGCTCGACCTATCAGCTCGCTGATCTTGATGCTGATCAACTCACCCTCGCCGAAGAAGCTTACGCCGAACTCCTCGAAGCCATCGCTGACGTCGATGAGCAGATCGGTGAAAAGTTTCTCATGGAGGAGCCCATTTCCATCTCTGATCTGAAGGCTGGTCTCCGCCGCGCCACCATCAGTAACCAGCTCGTCCCCATCGCTGGTGGATCAGCCTTTAAGAACAAAGGTGTCCAATACCTACTCGATGCCGTCGTCGATTACCTTCCAAGCCCGCTGGAAATTCCAGCCGCCACTGGACTGGATGCCAAGAACGAGGAAAAGATCGTTGAGGTGAAAACCTCCGATTCCGAAAAGTTCTGCGCTCTCGCCTTCAAAATCTGGAGCGACAAATACTTCGGCAAACTCATCTTCTTCCGTGTCTACAGTGGCACCGTCTCCCGCGGAGACATGATCTATAACCCACGCACTCAACAAAAAGAACGCGTGGGTCGTTTGATTCAGGTCCAGGCTGATAAGCACGAGGAGATCGAAACCTGCTTCGCCGGTGAGATTGCAGCCCTCGTTGGCCTTAAGAACGTCCAGACCGGAGACACCCTCTCACACCAGCAGGCCGGTATCCTTCTGGAGCCACCCTCTTTCCCTGAGCCCGTCATCTCCATGGCCGTCGAGCCCCGCACCAAGGCGGACTCCGATAAAATGGTGATCGGCCTCGACCGCCTCTCCGATGAGGACCCTACTTTCGTCGTCCGCACTGACGAAGAAACCGGGCAGACCATCATCGCCGGAATGGGCGAACTCCACCTTGAGGTCATCATTGACCGCCTGAAGCGCGAATTCGGAGTTCAGGCAAATGTCGGTAAACCGCAGATCGCTTACCGCGAAACTGTCACTGCCAAGGCCGCTGGTGAAGGTAAATTCATCCGTGATGCCTCCATGGCCGGTAAGCCCGCCTATGGTCACGTCATCCTAGAAATCTCTCCGAGTGAGCAGGGGAAGGGCCTCACCATCGAAAACTCCGTCACCTCCGGTGCCATTCCAAAGGACTTCATCCCCGCCGTCATGCAGGGAATCGAAGAGTCCATGACCAATGGCCAGGTCGCCGGATTTCCTATCGTCGATCTCCATGTCAACGTGCAGGGCGGATCCTCGAACGAAGTTGATTCGAACGACAACGCTTTCAAGATTGCCGCCATCTTTGCCATCAAAGATGCCGTATCCAAGGCCTCCCCAATCCTCCTCGAACCCATCATGGGCGTCGAGATTGCTACTCCGGACGAATTCCAGGGTGACATTATGGGAGATCTTAATCGCCGCCGCGGTCAGATCCAGGAGATCGTCACAAAAGGCCCCGTCTCTAACGTTTCCGCCAATGTTCCCCTTTCCGAAATGTTCGGATATTCCACGGACATCCGCACCCTTTCATCCGGTCGTGCCTCCTACTCCATGGAGCCGAGCAGCTTCGAGGAAGTTCCTCGTAACGTCGTAGACAAACTCGTCGCCGAGCGCGGTGGCGGTTACTAAGAAAAATCCACCTACCCAGAAAACCTTTCTACCATGAATCAGAAAATCCGCATTCGCCTTCGCGCGTTCGACCACCGGGCCATCGATCGCTCGACCATCGAGATCGTTGAGACTGCCAAGCGCACTGGAGCTAAAGTTGCCGGCCCCGTCCCTCTGCCCACCCGGATTGAGAAGTTCTCCGTCAACAGCTCGGTGCACGTCAACAAGAAGTCCGCCGATCAGTTCGAGGTCCGCACTCACAAGCGCCTCCTCGACATCGTCGACCCTACCGCCCGCACCGTGGACGAGCTCAAGAAGCTCAACCTCCCCGCAGGTGTCGACATTCAGATTCACATTTAATCTCCCTTTTTAACCTCCACCACTCCTGAACGGAACCCAGACCTATGTCACTCGGACTCCTTGGTAAAAAACTCGGCATGACCCGCGTCTTCGACGCAGAGGCAGGCTGCATGATCCCCGTTACCGTCATCGACGTCAGCGGAAACGAATTCCTCCAGGTGAAGACCTCGGAAAAAGACGGCTACTCCGCCATTCAGGTCGCCTTTGACGACCAGAAAGAGAAGCGCCTCAATCTTCCCGAGCGCACCCACCAGGCTAAGCAAGGTGCTACCGGCGCCAAAAAGCTCATTAAGGAGTTCCGCTTCGCCTCAGACGCCGACCTTCCCAATAAGGAAGACGGTCACCCCGGTGCTGCTCTTTTCGAAGACGGTCAATGGGTCGATGTCCTCGGCACCACTAAGGGTAAAGGCTTCCAGGGTAACGTGAAGCGCCACGGTCACAATGGACAGCCTGACGGCCACGGTCACATGATGCACCGCAGAACGGGTGCCATTGGTGCTGGCTCCACTCCCGCCCGCGTCTGGAAAAACCAGAAGATGCCGGGACACGATGGTGTCCGCAAGCGCACCACCCAGAATCTCAAAATCGTCCAGGTCCGTGCCGACGACGGTGCAATCCTCATCGCCGGAAACGTTCCCGGATCCACCGGATCATACGTCACCGTTCGTCCCGCTCTGAAGAAGAGCGCGGCCAAGTAAACCTTTAGAAGAAAGAACCTGATCCATGTCAGCATTCACAGTTCAAGACGCCGAAAAGGCAAACATCAAGCTCATCGCTGATGAGTCCAAGGGCAACCAGGCCGTGCACGACCTCGTCGTCGCCTATCAGGCCAACCGCCGCTCCGGAACCGCCCAGACCAAAACCCGTGGAGAAGTCCGCGGCACCGGTAAGAAGATGTATCGCCAGAAGGGCACCGGTAACGCCCGTCACGGCGACCGCAAGGCTCCTCTCTTCGTCGGTGGTGGTGTCGCATTCGGCCCCCGCAATCGCTCCTACGCCAAAACCGTCCCGAAGAAGGTCCGCACCGTCGCCCTCCAGCGCGTTCTTGGTGATAAGATCAACGAAGGAAAAGTCCTCAACGTCTCCGACTTCGCAGTCGCCTCTGGTAAGACCAAGGATTTCGTCTCCGCCGTTTCCGCTCTCACCGACTCCAAAAAGGTCATCGTTGTCGCCGGAAACTTCACCACCGAGACCTATCTCGCCGGCCGCAACGTCAAGTGGGTTCTCCTCCAGACCGCCGAAAACGTCAATGTCGAGGAACTCCTCTACGCCGACACCGTCGTCCTCGCCGATGACGCCCTCGAAACCCTCGCAAGCCGCACCGCTTAAACTACTCAGCAAGCCATGAGAGATATCTACACCATCATCGACACCGTTCGCATGTCCGAGAAGGCTTCCCTTCTCCAGGAGAACGACAATACCTACACCTTCAAGGTGGACCGTCGCGCGAACAAAATCGAGATCAAGCAGGCCGTTGAGAAGTTCTTCAAAGTGAAGGTCCTCGACGTCCGCACTGCCAACTGCGCCGGTAAGGCCAAGCGTCGCCGTCGTGCAGACGCCGGGCGCACCGCCGCCTGGAAGAAAGCCTTCGTCCGCCTTAAGGACGGTGACTCCCTCGACCTTTATTAATTTCCATTTTTCCGTAACCCAACTCAGAAAGGACCATTCCAATGCCTCTGAAAAGTTTCAAACCCGTCACTCCGGCCAATCGCTACAAAGCACTGCCCGCATTTGACGAAATCACCAAGTCCAAGCCAGAAAAGAGCCTCCTTGAAGTCAAGAAGCGCTCCGGCGGTCGCAATAACCAGGGTCGTATCACCTGCCGTCACATCGGTGGGGGACACAAGAAGAAGTATCGTCTCATCGACTTCAAGCGCACCAAGCGTGACATCGAAGCCACCGTCGTCGGTATCGAGTATGATCCAAACCGCACCTGCCGCATTGCCCTCCTCGAATACACCGATGGTGTAAAAGCATACATCCTCGCTCCCTCCGGTCTCACCGATGGTGCCAAGGTCCAGGCCGGCGAAGCTGTCGAGCCCAAGATCGGCAACGCGATGCCTCTGAAGAGCGTTCCACTCGGAACCGCCATTCACAATATCGAACTCCGCCCCGGCTGCGGTGGTAAGGTCGCCCGTTCCGCAGGTCAACAGGCTCTCGTCGCTTCCCGTGAAGGTGGCTACGCTTTCGTCCGCATGCCTTCCGGTGAACTTCGTAAGTTCCACGAAGAATGCTACGCAACCATCGGCACCGTCGGTAACCGCGACCACATGAACGAGGTCTCCGGTAAGGCAGGCCGCACCCGCTGGCAGGGCATCCGCCCAACCGTCCGCGGCATGTGCATGAACCCCGTCGATCACCCGAACGGTGGTGGTGAGGGTAAGTCGAAGTCCGGTGGTGGCCGTCAGCACTTGAAGTCTCCCTGGGGTCACACCAAGGGACAGAAGACCCGCGACAAGCACAAGAATAGCTCCTTCATCATCGAGGACCGTCGTAAGGCCAAGCGCAAGTAACTCCTGAGACCCTCATTCACTTGTTAAACAGGTAACCAAATTATCCCATGGCACGTTCACTGAAAAAAGGCCCTTACGTCGATCAAAAGCTCCTCGGCAAGATCGATGCAGCAGTCGAATCCGGCAATAAGAAGCCCATCAAGACCTGGAGCCGTCGCTCCATGATCACTCCTGACTTCGTCGGTCATAACTTCGCCGTTCACAACGGAAAAACCTTCGTCCCTGTTTTCGTCACCGAAAACATGGTGGGCCACAAGCTGGGTGAGTTTTCTCCCACCCGCATCTTCAAGGCTCACGGCGGTATTGGTAAGAAGTAATTCTGCCAATTGATCCCCACTCCAAGAAAGCACGTCATGCGTTTCCTCTCATCCAGTCATTCAATTCTCGCCGGGGCCCTGCTCCTCGGTGTGAGTGTTGCTGGTGCCCAGGAGACGCCGGTGCAAAAGCTCGAGCGTGAAAATCGCCACCTGAAACTTCAGTTGGAGAATCTCCGCAAAAGCCTCGCCGAGTCCCTCATTCGTGAGGAGTCCAAGACTGCTTCGCTCAAGAGGACCAAGGAGCACCTCGCTCTTATTGGTCAGGATCTCTATACCACCCTCGATGGAGGAAAGAAAACCAAGCTTCTTTCCGCTGTCACCGACTATCAGATCGCTAGTGAGAACCTGACTCAACTCAGGAGTGCTACCGGTGATCTTCTTCCCATTTTGAAAGAATACCTCCGCACTGCCATCGCCTCGGATCCCGAGTCACGTGCGACTGTGGAGGCAAAAATCCGCGAACTCGAAGTCGCTCTTGGCACGCGTCAGCAGCCCAAGCGCAAGATCGAGCAGGGGACCGCCCGCGAAGCTCGCGTTGTTACTGTTGACTCCAAGACCGGAGCCATCGTAGTGAACGCCGGCTCGGATGCGGAACTCAGTGTCGGCATGCGATTCCGCATCGAGCGCTCCGGAACTCTTATTGGCGACGCCACCGTCGCCGCAACTCGGCCCAATGTCAGCGGGCTCCTGATGCAATCCCTCACCAATCCTGATGTCTCCGCAAAACCGGGTGACATCGCCAAAATTATTCTCAACCCGACAAACTGATGTTAGTTCGTTCGACCACTAAATACGTTCGGATTTCTCCGAAAAAAGCACGCGACGTCGCTCGTGAGATCCAGGGACTCCCCGTCTCCGAAGCTCTCGACGCACTGACCTACACACCGAAGAAATCTGCTTATCTCATCGGCAAAACGCTCAAGAGCGCCATCGCTAATGCGGAAAACAACCACGAACTCTCTGCCGACGAGCTGATCGTCAAAGAAGCAACCATCGGTGAGGGACCTACCCTCAAGCGTTTCAAGCCACGTGCTCGCGGATCCGCAGGTGCCATCCGTAAGCGCTCCTCGCACATCTTCATCACCCTCACTGACGAGTTCGAAGCTCCCGAGGAGAAGAAGCGTTCCGGCAAGCCTAAGAAGCGTGACACCATCAAGTCGCTCTTCGGAGCTGCTGCCAAGCCCGCCGCCAAGAAGGAAGAAGCCGCTCCTGTCGAAGAGACCGCAGCAGCTGAAACCACCGAAGACTCTGCCGACTCCGCCGAATAAGCGACCTCGCAATCATTTACCTTAAAGAATCATGGGACAAAAAGTTAATCCAATCGGCTTCCGCCTCGCCCTCAACAAAGACTGGCGCTCCAAGTGGTATGCCGAAGGCCAGGACTACACCAACAAGCTTCACGAGGACCTTAAGATCCGCAAATACGTTGCCGGTCGTCTTCAAGCAGCCGCTCTCTCCAAGGTCATTATCGAACGTGCCTGGAACAGCGTCCGCGTCACCCTTCACACCTCCCGTCCTGGACTAGTTATCGGACGGAAAGGATCCGAGATTGAAAAGATGACCGCTGACATCGGCAAGATTGCTGGTGGATCTCAGGTTAAAATCGACATCGTGGAAATCCGCAAGCCCGAGCTTGATGCTCAGTCCGTCTGCGAACAAATCTGCATCCAGCTGGAACGCCGGATTGCTTTCCGCCGCGCTATGAAACGTGCCATTCAGACCGCCATGGACTTCGGTGCCAATGGTATCCGCGTCCGCTGTGCTGGTCGCCTTGGTGGTGCTGACATCGCTCGTGCTGAATCCTACCGTGAGGGCACCGTTCCTCTCCAGACCCTTCGTGTCCCCATCGACTACGGATTCGCTGAAGCCAAGACCGTTTACGGAATCATCGGCGTCAAGACCTGGATCAATAAGAACGAAGATGCCGACAAAGGTGGCCGTCCTCCGGGTCATGACCGCCCACGCCGACGTGGCCCTGGCGGCCCCGGAGGAGGTGGTGGAGACCGTCGCGGTGGTGGCGGTGGTGGAGACCGTCGCAACAACGGTGGTGGAGGCCGCCCCGACAACAATCAATCCCAGCCCGCCGGTGGTGGGGGAGCACCTGCACCCGCAGCTTCCTAGTCCGGTAACCCAACTTTTTAACACGTAACTTTAGGAGGACAAAATTATGCCTTTAATGCCAAAAAGAACCAAGTTCCGGAAGTCGCACCGCGGCAACCGGGGTGGTAACGCCCAGCGTGGCACCGATGTCAGCTTCGGCGACTTCGGACTCCAGGCCCTCGGACGCGGATGGATGACCAACCGCCAGATCGAAGCCTGCCGTGTTTCCATTAACCGCTTCTTGAAGCGTAAAGGTAAGACCTGGATCCGGGTCTTCCCTCACAAGTCAATCACCCGTCGTCCACCCGAAACCCGGATGGGTAAGGGTAAGGGCTCCGTCGATGCCTGGGTGGCCGTGATTCGTCCTGGCACCATGCTCTTCGAAGTCGGTGGCGTGCCTGAGTCCGCCGCGCGTGAGGCCATGCGCCTCGCATCCTATAAGCTCGGCTTCGAAACCCGCTTTGTCGCACGCAGCCACTAATCCCGGCTTTCGAATTAACGTAACATCCAGAAAGGACACACGTCATGCCCAAGACCAAATTTAAAGAAATCTCCGAACTCAGTGTTGAGGAACTCTCCGGCCGCCTTCGCGAGCTCAAAGAGGAAGCCCTCCAGCTGCGTCTCCAGCAGGCCACCGGCCAGCTTGAAAACTCCGCCCGCCGCCGTCTCGTCCGCCGTGAAATCGCACAGGTCATGACTGCTCTGAATCAGCGCAAGTCCGCCTAGGACGCTCCCTGAAATTAAAACAACCCTTTAACTCATTTCCGAAAAGATGTCAGAAAATCAGGAAGCCGTACCCGCGAAGAAGGATTTCGTCCCGTCCGAAGCGACCCGCAAGAACCAGAAAGTTCGTGTTGGTATCGTCAAATCGACTGGGATGGAAAAAACCATCGTTGTCGAATACACCAACCGCGTCCCGCACCCCAAGTTCAAGAAGATCGTCAAGCAGTCGAAGAAATTCTACGCTCATGATGAAAAAGGAGAGGCTGCTGTCGGTGACAAGGTTCGCATTGAAGAGACCACCCCGATCTCGAAGCTCAAGCGCTGGAAGCTTGTCGAGATCCTCAGTCACTAATCCCACCTTCGGTTCGGCGGAATCTCCCGCCACTCCACCTCTCAATTCAACGATACCAATTTTGCTATGATCCAAATGGAATCAAAAGTCGCCGTCGCCGACAACACCGGTGCGCGCCAGGCTAAAATGATCGGCGTTATCGGCAAGCGGACCAAGTCTGCTCGCGTCGGTGACATCATCACCGCACACATCCGTGAGTCTATCCCTACCGCCTCCATCAAAAAGGGCACGGTGGTGAAGGCCGTCGTCGTCCGCACCGCTTACCCGGTCCGCCGTGCTGATGGCTCTGTTCTCCGCTTCGATGAGAACGCCATTGTCATCATCGACAAGGATAACAACCCCCGCGGCACCCGTATCTTCGGACCCGTGGCTCGTGAGCTTCGCGAGAAGAACTTCATGAAAATCGTGTCCCTCGCTCCCGAGGTTCTCTAATCATCTCACCCTTTTACCAGGACCATGAAAATCAAAACCCACGTTAAGCCCGGCGACGAAGTAAAAGTCATCTCCGGCAACCACAAAGGCAAGCAGGGCACTGTCACCTCCGTGAACGCCGCCAAGCAGCAGGTCATTGTGGAAGGTGTCCGTAAGATGAAGAAGGCCATTCGCCGCACTGAAGAAAACCAGGACGGCGGCATCGAGGAAGTCGATGGCCCGATTCACATCTCCAACGTAAAAAAAGTCTAGCCCGAACCCCCTGACTGTGTCAGGAACCCGGCCCGCTCCAACCGCCTGAATAAATCGGGTAGGGGAGCACCAAGTGCGCATAAGCAGTCTAACCAAGCTGACCCGCCAACAATACCATGAAACCCACATTGCAAAGCCTCTACGAGGAGAAGCTCATCAAGGCTCTCCAAGAAGAACTTGGCTTCAAAAACGTCAACGAGGTCCCGCGCCTCGAAAAAATCTCCGTGAACTCCCACGTCGGCCACTACGCTAATGAGCGTAAGGCAGCCGTCGAGGATGCCGTTCAGGAGGTCTCCAAGATCACCGGCCAAAAGCCGTCCGTGGTCTACGCCAAGAAATCTGTCGCCAACTTCAAAGTCCGTGAGGGCGAAGCTGTCGGAGCACGCGTCACCCTCCGCGGTGCCCATATGTGGGAATTCCTTGACCGTTTCATCAATATCACCTGCCCGAACATCCGTGACTTCCGCGGACTTCCCTTCAAGTCCTTTGACGGACGCGGGAACTACGCAGTGGGTTTCTCCGACCAGTCAATCTTCCCCGAGATCGAGCTGGACCAGATCAAACGCCAGATCGGCTTTGACTTCATCTTCGTCACCAGTGCCAAGACCGACGCCGACGCAAAGGCGATGCTCAAGGCCCTCGGCATGCCCTTCCGCGATAACGTGAAAGAGGAATCAGCCGCTTAATCTTCAGACCTGGAACAATACAAAACCATGGCAACTCTTACTGACCCCATCGCTGACTTCCTCATTCGTTTGAAGAATGCCTCACGCGCTGGCAATGACTCATTCTCCGCTCCCCACTCCAAAATTAAGGTGGAGATCGCCCGCATCCTCAAGGAGGAAGGTTACATTTGGAACTACGAGGTTGATACCTCTGGCAAGTTCCCCGAAGTCGTCGTCAAAACCAAATATGTCGACGGCGTCCCGGCTCTCACTGACCTCAAACGCATTTCAAAGTGCGGTCGTCGGAAATACACCGGCTCGCAGGAAATCCCCCGCGTTCTCAATGGTATGGGCATCTCTATCCTTTCCACCTCGAAGGGAATCATGACCGGCCACGCAGCCAAGAAGCAGAAAGTCGGCGGAGAAATCATCGCCTACGTCTGGTAAACCTCCAACTCAGAATACAGAACCATGTCAAGAGTAGGACTCAAGCCCATCCCCGTTGTCGATAAGGTCACCCTTAAGTTCGACGGGAACAAAGTCACCGCAGAAGGACCAAAAGGAACGCTCTCCCTTGAGCTTCCCGAAGGACTCACCATCAAGCAGGACGAAAAGGAAATCACCGTCATGCGTGACAATGAACTCCGCCACGTCCGTGCCCTCCATGGCACCTTCCGCAGCCTCGTTAACAACCTCATCGTCGGAGTCACCCAAGGTTTCGTTAAGGATCTCGAGATCCAGGGCGTCGGTCTCCGTGCCGCCGTCAAGGGAAAGACCCTCGACCTTGCCCTCGGTAAGTCGCACCCCATCCTTCACCCGATCCCGGAAGGCCTCACCGTCACCGTGACCGATAACACCAAAATCAAGGTGGAAGGAATCGATAAGCAACTCGTCGGACAATTCTCCGCCGAAGTGCGCAGCTTTTACCCACCCGAGCCTTACAAGGGCAAAGGCGTCCGCTACGTTGGCGAATACGTCCGCCGTAAGGCCGGTAAGTCCGTTAAGTAAATCCTGACGAAAACCCAGAACTTCATACTCAAAATGAGCACTCTCAATCGAAAGGAACTCCGCCGCAAGGTCCATCGCCGTATCCGGAAAAAGCTTTCCGGCACTCCCGAGCGTCCACGCCTCGCTGTCCACTTCTCGAACAAAAACGTTTACGCCCAGGTCATCGACGACATTGCCGGCAAGACTCTTTGCTCCGCCTCCACCCTCGATTCATCCATCGAGCAGACTGGTGCCAGCAAGGCAACTGCGGAAGCTGTTGGTAAGCTGGTCGCCCAGCGCGCCGCTGATGCTAAAATCGAAACCGTGGTCTTCGACCGTGGTGGTCACTTCTTCACCGGCAAGGTCAAAGTCCTTGCTGACGCCGCCCGCGAAGGTGGTCTTAAATTCTAATCCTTGCTCCGAACTATAATGGCAACTAACGAAGACTCCAAGCCTGCTGCCGACGCAGCAGCAAAGCCAGCGGAAGCAACGACCGCTGATAAGAAAACCGCTGACGCTCCCGCAGCAGCAGCTGGTGCTCCTACTCCCTCCAATGATAACCGTGGTGGCAACAACCGCGGCGGATATCAGGGTGGCGGACAAGGTGGCCCTGGCGGAAATAACCGCGGTGGTGGACAAGGTGGCGGCGGAGGCCGTGGCGGCTTTGGCGGCCGTCAGCGTGACCCCGCTCCAACCGATTCCGAAGGCAACGAACTCACCGAGAAGGTCGTATTTATCAACCGCTGTTCCAAGGTGGTGAAAGGTGGACGTCGATTCAGCTTCTCCGCTCTCGTCGTCTCCGGTAACGAAAAAGGATCCGTTGGCGTTGGATTTGGTAAGGCCAACGAGGTCGCCGAATGCATCAAGAAGGCTTCCGGGATCGCCAGCAAGAGTCTTGAAAAGGTCCAGCTGAATGGCCCCACCATCCCGCACGAAGTCTATGCAGAATTCGGCGGTGGAAAGGTCCTCCTCAAGCCCGCCTCTCCCGGAACCGGTGTCATCGCTGGTGGTGGAATGCGTGCGGTTTGCGAGGCAGTCGGCATCCACGACGTCCTTGCGAAATCCATCGGTTCGAATAACCATGCCAACGTGGTTAAGGCTACCCTCAAGGCGCTTTCCATGCTCCGTAATAAGGACAGCATCTTAGCGCTTCGCGGCCTGAAAAAGGAGAAGGCCATCTAAAATGGGCTTATGCGGGAGGGGACTTTGGTTTCCTTCCTGACAATCCCAAAACCCATCACTGATAATCAACATCATGAATTTGCACAATCTTAAGCCCAATCCCGGAGCGAAGCATCGTAAGAAGCGCCTCGGCTGTGGTGAAAGCTCCGGCCTTGGAAAGACTTCCGGTCGTGGTCACAAGGGCCAGAAGTCCCGCTCCGGCGGTGGCGTTCGTCCCGGCTTCGAAGGTGGCCAGATGCCTCTGGCACGCCGTCTTCCAAAGCGTGGCTTCAGCAACCTCCAATTCCGCGACACCATCCTCTCCGTTAATGTCCAGCAGCTCGAGTATTACTTCGAAGCTGGCGACGAGGTGAACGAGGCTACTCTTCGTGAGAAGGGCCTCGTCAAGGGACAGTGCGACGGGGTCAAGGTCCTCGGACAAGGCGATCTCACCAAGGCCCTCAAGGTCAAGGTCGACAAAGCCAGCGCTTCCGCAAAAGAGAAGATCGAGAAAGCCGGCGGTTCACTCGAACTGTAATCGCCGGGTTTCTTTCACAAACCCTGTGAAGAACGCTTCTCACGCAATTTCCACGTTGAGCCCGGTCCGCCGGGTTGCAGCGTTTTTTGCGTTTTTGGGATTCCTGACTTTCTCTGCCAGCCTCACCGCTTGTGGAGAGGGAAAAGATTCCCGGGTGAAACTCATGGATGAGCAGGCTGAGGTCTTCTCTTCAATGACCACCCATCTCAAATCCGTCATTGATGGCGGTGATCCCTCTAAAGCTGCAGAGGAAATCACCGCTCTCGCGGAAAAGCATAAGGATCTCAAACGCCGCCTTTCCGCTCTCAATAACTCCGAGGAAGATGACCTTGCCGCGATCCGGGATCACAAGGTTTTCGATGACGCTTCAAAGGAGTTCTTTGAGACCCTTCCAAAGCTCGCCGCTTCCGGGAAAATGACTCTCGCTATTGAAAAGGCACTCGCCGCTCTTCACGATGCCGCCCCGCTTACCGGGGAGGGGTCACCCCAATAATTTCCAGATACTAATCCACCATGATTTCCGCATTTACCAATACTTGGAGAATACCCGAACTCCGGGACCGCATCCTCTTTACCATGGCGATGATCGTCATCGTACGACTCGGTGTCGCCGTGCCTCTTCCTGGCGTCAACATGGATGTCATCAGTGCATATCTCGATATCCTCAAGAGGGATACCTCTGAAGAGGGAGCCGGTGGCGGCGTTGGTGCCATCCTGAATGTCTTCTCCGGTGGTGGTCTAGCTAGCATGGGTCTCTTT
Source organism: uncultured Verrucomicrobiales bacterium (assembly GCA_937969125.1). Lineage (GTDB taxonomy): Bacteria > Verrucomicrobiota > Verrucomicrobiia > Verrucomicrobiales > Akkermansiaceae > SW10. The sequence continues at coordinate 17,857 of CALBVA010000089.1, forward strand.
GCCCTCGGTATCATGCCTTACATCTCCGCATCGATCATGATGCAGCTCCTGAGCGCGGTCGTTCCCAAGCTCGCCCGCCTCAAAAAACAGGACGGAGGACAACAGAAGATCAATCAGTGGACCCGCTTCATTACCATCGCGATTGCGGCGGTGCAGGGCTTCTTCCTCGCCCGTTCCCTTGAAAACCCCCAGGGCAATCCGCTCCTCACTGGTATCGACAAGGCTCTCGCCGCGACCGGCCAGGATCTCGTCCCCGCCTTCGCCGCAGGTAATGGCCCCGGTTTCGTGGCTCAGACTGTTCTCATTATTATCGCAGGCACTCTTTTCCTCATGTGGATCGGTGACCAGATCACCGAGCGCGGAATTGGAAACGGGGTTTCCTTGATTATCTCAGTGAATATCATCTCGGCTCTGCCGGGTGTCATTGTCCAGCTCTGGACCACCTTTGTCGTCGACCGCGCCGGCAATCCCTTCAGCCCGCTGCTCATTGTTCTGCTGGTCGTCTTCTTCCTCTTCGTGGTCGCGGCCATCATTGCGATCACCCAGGGGCAGCGAAGGATTGCGGTCCAATACGCCCGCCGGGTCGCCGGTCGCCGTGAGATGTCCGGAGGCACCCAGTATCTCCCGCTGAAGGTGAACTACGCCGGTGTCATGCCTGTTATTTTTGCCACTGCCATTCTCCAGCTCCCAGCCCAGCTTCTCGGGCAGGTCTTCAGTAAGAGTGACTGGATCAGTAAGATGAATGAGTTCCTTTCACCCAATGGAGTTTGGTTCTACGTCCTTTCTGGGGCGATGATCTTCTTCTTTAGTTTCTTCTGGGTTGCAACCATGTTCCAGCCTTCTGAGGTTGCCGAGAATTTGAAGCGCGGAGGTGGCTACGTCCCAGGGGTTCGTCCAGGAAAGCCCACGGCAGAGTTTCTCGACTACACCATGACCCGCCTGACTTTTGCAGGGGCGTTCTTCCTCACTGGCATTTTCATGCTTCCTTACTTCGTAGCCATCGCGCTCGATCTCCCTGCGGGTGGTCTGGTCACCTCCTTCTTTGGTGGCACCAGCCTGCTGATTTTGGTCGGTGTGCTTTTGGATATGATGCGCCAGATCGAGACTCACCTCCTGCAGCGTCAGTACGATGGTTTCCTGCGGAAGGGTAAGATCAAGGGGCGTCAGCAACGGCAGATCTCCGGCGCACAGGCCAGCAGCAGCTCGGTCCTTTACCTCTGGGTGGTTTTGGCCCTCATTGCACTCACTGCTGTCATCGCGGTGGCCTTCCAGTAAGAAATGTCTCCGGCCTCCCGACTTGTCTTCCTTGGCCCGCCAGCCTCGGGTAAAGGCACACAGGGACGCCGCCTCGCTGACGATCGCGGTCTCAGCTACCTTTCGACGGGCGCGCTCTTACGGCGCGCCCTTCGCGATGATTCTGATCTCGGGAAACAAGCCCGGCCTTTTCTAGACCGTGGTGAATACGTCCCCGATGAGATCATGGTTCCCATGGTTCTCGAATGGGTGAAAGCACAGGACGGGGGATGGCTTCTCGATGGTTTCCCGCGCACGGTACCGCAGGCTGAGGCTCTCGATGCCGCTTTGCCGGAGGGGGAGCAGCCGCAGGCGATTGTCTTGCATGTTCCCGATGAGGAACTTCATCGGCGGGTGACCTCACGACTGGAATGCTCCCTGTGCCACCGCGTAGCCAAAAAGGAAGAGAAGGACATCTGCCCTGCTTGTGGAGGAGAATTAGAGCCCCGCGCAGATGATTCAGTGGAGAACTTCGGAAGCCGTCTTGCGGAGTATCGAAAGCTGGTGGTTCCGACCATTACCTACTACTGCGATCAATGGCGGGCGCGCATTGTGAATGGTCTGGGGTCGCCGGATGAGGTTTATGCGCGGCTGAGTTAGAAGTTCACTCCCATGCAGCTTTACCTGAAGCTTGCCGAGTCCACGATGCCGGTTGTCAGGAAATCATTGATTTACTCAATCCTCGCGTTGGAAAAATCGATACCCCTCTTTCGGGAATTCCTGCTGTCATTCTCTCAATGAGAACCCTCTATTGGCTCCCGCTTTTCCTCACCTCCTGCGTGGCCCAGCATCCTCAAATTTCTTTGAAGACCATTCCCATCCACCAGAAGTTGAAAGTCTTCCACCCGCCAGTTCCCTGGAGCCGCCCGGTGGTGAAGAAGGCGGAAGGGGATCGTGTGGTCCTCCTACATGGACTCTGGCAGAGTAATCACGCGCTCGAAGGTCTCGCCGATATTCTCAATCGCGAGGGCTATGAAACCGTCAATGTTCCTTACCGATCCTTTCGCGACACTCTTCCGGAAATTGCGGCTAAAGTGGCGGACATGATCGGCACTTCCGAGAAGCCGACCCACTTCGTTAGTCACTCCATGGGAGGCATTGTCATCCGCCAACTCGCCCATCAATCGCCGGAGCTTGTCACCGGTCGCATTGTCATGATCGCTCCGCCAAATCAGGGGAGTGAGATCATCGATTGGTTAGGGGACTGTCCCTTTGCACGGTGGGTTCTCGGGCGCGGCGGCATGAGCCTCTCGACCGAGAATGTCCGCACCTCCGTCCCCGACCTCCCGGCGGCCAATGAGACCGGCATCATCATGGGCACCCGCCCTGGCCACGCGCTCTTCCGGCACGTCCTGCCAGCGGAGAATGACGGTACCGTCAGCGTAGGTGGCGGTCGTCTCCCGGGCTTGACCGATTTTACCACCACGCCTGCCAGCCACCTTTTTATTCACACCAAGCCGGAGGTGATTGCGCAGGTTCGCACCTTTCTGAAGGAGGGGAAGTTCAAGCTCTTTGGAGACGGCCCAAGGGCTCTATGACTGATGATAGAATCTGGTCGCTTGAGAGGCGTGGGATCTCCGGCTATCGTTCGCTTCGATGGCCAAAGCACCGAGCGAGATTGAGGAGGAGCCCCAGTATGATGTGGTACTGAAGATGGTTCTCTGGGGGGACTCCCGTGAGGCGGTAATGCATCGGCTGAAGGTGAACGGGGTCGAGGCATCGGTGGCGGAGCGCATTTACAAAGCGGCCCGCAAGGTGAGGCTGCAGACGATCCGCGAGGAAGCCGCACACGCTGTGAAGATGGGAGTGTTCTGGCTGGTGGTGGGTGTGGTTGGATTTTCCGTGTTGGATTTGGGAGACCATCTGATGGGGAAGGCTCCGATCGGCCTTGCCGCGATGTCCTTCGGAGTGGCGGCGTGGAAGCTTTTTAACGGAATCAGCACCATGATCCTGGCGGACAAAAAGACCGGGCCGGTGAATGATTGAGGGCAGATCACTCGGTGGCCTCGCTGACGGTGAAGCGGTAGAACTCCTTATCATTCTCAGAGATATCGATGATAAAGCCTTCCCGCCTGTGGTTTTCGTTTTTGACGACCCCCTTTTCAGTAAACTGCCGCATAGACCGGGTAATTTTCCTGCCGAAATTCCCGCAACCACCAGACCAAACCACCGTCTCAGCCCCTCTTTTCCCCGCAATCAAACCACTCATCCTCTGGGTCAAAAGTCGGAATCGGAATATTTACGATTTTCAAATCACCGATCGCACGATGACGGCAGTTCGGCTTGATCAAAATTGAGGTCAGTGGCTTCACCGGAATCCTCTCCCCATCTAATTCCATGAACCCTTCTCCTTCGAGAATGAGGTAAATTTCGGTCAATTTCTTATGATAATGTGTCTTGGCGGCTTTAGAAATATCCACCAAATGGATCGAAGCCACCGGATTATCCGGATGCACAAAAGCTCGCTGCGAGCTTCCACACGGGCAATCATTCGCAGGCAGTTCATCTAGCTGGGAAACCTCATAATTTTTTGTCATATGATCCCAAGGAGTTAGATCCAATTCTTTTATGTGACAAGGCCTCACACCTCCTGAAATCCTCAAATGAAACGCGCATTTTTATTGAGGAGGGAGTGTGGAGAGTTTGAAGGAGTAGCGGTATTCACGATTGGCTTTGAGGCAGTATTTGCTGTGGACGGGGAGGCCCCAGCTATTGTCTCCACCGAGGCCTTTTTGTCCAAAGTCGATGTTGAGGGTGAGGGTAGGGCGAGTAGGGAGAAGATGATTGTGGGTGTGTTTTTCGAGGTCGTTTTGGGTTTGTGGCCAGAGGCTGAATGAAAGGGGTTGGCTGGTGGTGTCGAAGCGGAGGGTGTTTTTTTGCTTGTTAGTGAATGAGGCCCAGGTGGTTTGGGTGCGGTTGGCATTTTCTTGAGGGCGGAGGTAGGGGTGGATGAATTGGGAGAGGGGGAGTTGATGGAGGTCGAAGTGGGCGGAGGTGTATCGATCACGGTAGTTTTCGTGGGGGCCACGGCCGAACCAGGTGATGTCGGTGAGGTCTTTGGGAATGGTGGTGGTAAGGCCGATTCTGGGAATATCGGGGAGTTTGTCTTTGGCTGGTTTGAGGTGGTATGAGAGGTGGAGGTCACCATTGGAAGTGAGAGAGTGCTCAAGGGTGAGGGTGCCTTTATCTTGAGGAAGGGTGAAGATGGAGGTGATGCGGTCTGGGTGTTTGGTAAGAGAGCTGAGGGTGAGTTTTTGGGCGGCGGTTTTCCAGTAGGCAGCTTTTTTGGGGAGTTTCCACCCTCGGTCATTGTCGGTGGGAGATCGCCAGAAGTTGGGCGTGAGGGGGGATTGAAGGAGGGTGGTGCCTTGCTGGGACCATTCGCTGAGGAGGCCGGTTTGGGGGTCGATGGTGAGGGTGCCTTTATCAGTTTGGAGGTCGAGTGGTGGGGTGGTGATTTTGGGGGAGGTGAGGGTGAATTGTTCTTGGGCGATGAGGTGGCCTTTGGTGGCCCAAGGGGTGTCATCCTTGAGTGTGCAGGTGAGGGAGAGGTAGTTTTTGGAGAGGAGGTTTGGAGGGATGTTGATGGTGGTTTCTTGGCCGGCGGGGAGGCCGATCGGGAGGGGCGCTTCTAGGGAGTCGGTGCCGGTGGAGTGGGCTTCCCAGGTGAGGTTGAAGTCTTTGAGGTCGAGGGAGTGGTGGCGGTTTTTAATACGAACGGTGGGGGGCGTGGTTTGAAGGAGAGTGAAGGAGACGGGTTGGTAGACTTTTTTCATTTCCCAGTAGTGGGGGTGGAGGGAGCGGTCGGCGGCGATGATACCGTTGATACAGAAGTTCCCACTGTTTGGTTGGTCGCCGAAGTCGCCGCCGTATACGAGGTGACCGTCTTTGAGGAGCGCTTGATCGATCCAATCCCAGATGCAGCCACCGATGAGAGAGGGGTGTTTGTAGATGAGGTCCCAGTAGTCTTGAAAGTTGCCGAGGGAGTTGCCCATGGCGTGGGCGTATTCGTTCATGAAAAATGGACGCCCGGAGGGATAGGGGCCATGTTGGTGGTCGTGAGTTTTTTCACCGCGTTCTCCCTTACGGGTGGCACGACCAGCGAGGTGGGTTTTGATCCAGTCGATGGTAGGGTAAGTCTGGCTATCGACATCGCAGGGGAGGTTCATGTCGGCGTATTGGATGGGGCGCTTTTCGGGATCTAATTGGCGACAGACTTTAGCCACTTCGATGAAGGTTTTTCCGAAGCCGGCTTCATTTCCGAGGGACCAGAAAACGACACTGGGGTGGCTGCGGCTACGTATGACCATGCGGCGCATGCGGTCGATGGATGCTTCGAGCCATTCAGGTTTGTCACCGGGGAGTTCGTTTTTGTGGTAGCTGAGTCCGTGTGATTCTATGTTCGCTTCGTCCATGACGAGCATGCCGAGTTCGTCGCAGAGTTGATACCAGCGGGCATCATTGGGGTAATGGCTGGCCCGGCAGAGGTTGATGTTCCCCTGCTTCATGAGAAGGATGTCTTGGCGCATGGATTCGACGGTGAGGGTGCGTCCAGTACGGGGGTGGAATTCATGGCGGTTTACGCCTTTGATTTTGATGGGGCGTCCATTAAGGCAGAATTCTTTGTCGATGATTTCGACTTTGCGAAAGCCGATTTTGCGGGTGATGGTTTCGAGGGTTTGGTCTTTATGGGTGAGGGTGATGACGGCGCGGTAGAGATGAGGGGTTTCGTGGGTCCATTTGAGTGGTTTGGAAATAGGGAAGGCTGGGGAGCGATATTCTGAGTTAGAGAGGAGATGTTGCTGGGTAAGGATTTTTTCTTCAGAGGGTGAGAAGAGGTCGAGCTTGAGGGAGAGGTCTGGAGAGAAGTCTGTAATGGAGCAGTTGAGCTGGAGGGTGCCATCTTGATATTGAGTATCGAGGTCGGGTTGGAGGTAGAGGTCCCAGAGGTGCTGTTTTGGTTTTGAGTGGAGTGTTACGTTGCGGAAGATGCCGCTGAGCCTCCAGTAGTCTTGATCTTCGAGGTATGAGCCATCGGAGTAACGGTGGACTTCACAGGCGAGGAGATTTTTCTGATCGTGATCGCGCTTGGTGATGAATTTTGTGATTTCGAATTCAGCAGGGAGCATGGAGCCTTGGCTGTAGCCGACTTTCTGGCCATTGATCCAAAGAGTCATGGCGGAGTCGACACCTCCGAAGCGGATGAAGGTGCGGCGTTGATGCCAATCGGCGGGGATAGTGAAGGTGGTGCGGTAGGAGCCGATGGGGTTTCTTTCTTTGTAGGCGGTAAAGTGTTTTTTTGGTGCGACGGTCACTTTGGGTGGGTCGGTGCGGAAGGGGTAGACGCTGTTAGTGTAGACGGGGGTGCCGTGTCCTTGAAGTTGCCAATGGCCGGGGACGGTGATTTTGGACCAGGAGGAGACGTCGAAATCAGGTTGATGGAAGTTTTTAGGCCTGGAATTTGAATCTGGAGACCAGTGGAAGAGCCATTGGCCATTGAGGGAAATAGGGGGGTGTTGGTTTTGAGAGGTGGCGCGGGCAGGGAGTTTGTTGATGCCGAAGATTTCGGGATTTTCCCAGTTGGGTGGAGTTGAGTCAGCGCTAACGCTGTTAATGAAGAGTAGAAAGAGAAGGAGGTGTTTCATCTGACGGTGATATGGCTCAATATGATTTCTTACAAATAATCCCATACGAGTGTGAGCCAATGTTTAAGTTTTAAGTTCTTCGGGAAATTTAGTGCGCGATTTTGGGGCTGAGGGCCAGCTTGCCGCAGAAGAATAGGATACGGGTGCGGTAGTTCTTAAAGCTTCGAAAGCCACGAGCCGAGGCTTTCAGAGATTGGATCTTACTGTTGCGCCCCTCACTGACTGCATTGGTGACTCGGTGTCGGAAGTAGCTTAGCAGCCCATCGAGATGTCGCTTCAGCATCTTGGCCACTTTCACCACCGGCTTCAGGCGACAACGCACAGCCCAGTCATACCAGTCACGAAAGATCCCCTCAGCAAATCCCTCGTTGCGAGCCTGCCAAAACTCTTGGAAGCTCTCTTTGATCGCCCATGCACGCGCTGTCTTGAGATTACGATTACTCAGCTTTTTAAGCACTCCCTCATGCTTCTCAGTGCGAGT
>CALBVA010000090.1 GCA_937969125.1 uncultured Verrucomicrobiales bacterium
TGAGGCCATATTGTCAGCCATGCATCGCTTGAAGAACAATCCCAGGACAATCCAGGAGAGGCCTTTCTCCATAGACTCCCGGTTCCATTGAAAGCGAAAACTCTCCAGCTGATGAAGCAAGGAATCCCGCCGCTCAATCGGGCCGGCCACAATCTGGGGGAAGAAGCCCGCGAAATTCAGCGAATTGATGGGTGACGGCAGAGGTTTCCCATGGACCAGAGTATCAACGGCGAACGCGATCAGCTGAAAGGTGTAGAATGAGATACCAATCGGAATGGCCACTTGGATCAGGAAAGGAAGTTCCAGGTGGAAGATCCCGTTTCCCACAAAGTCACCATACTTATACCAAAGGAGGGGAGAAAGCTGCAGGGCGATGAGCAATATGAGCCATTTCCGGTAGAATTCACTACTCTTAGAGAAACGAAGGATGAGATGCAGGCCAATGAAGGTGATCAAGCTGACCGTCATAAAGATGGTGAGCGTTTGGAGGCTCACACAACCAAGAAGGAACAAGCCGACACAACCGAGCGAGACCCGGTCATAGCGGCCGATCGACTCACCCAGAGATCTCCGGAAAGGAATTCTGAGGAGCAGAGCGACAGCGAGAGCAACTATTAGCAGTAGCCAAAACTGGAGGTCAGCAAAATTCATGATTTTTCACGAACTGGGGGAGTCCTACGGCCGGAGATGAACTGGCGGAAGAGGTGCCAAAGGAAGAGGGTATTATAAACAGCGTAGCGCTTAAAAAGACGGCGGGGCTCCTGAACAAAGCGGTAAAGCCAGAGCAAGCCAAATTTCCCCATCCACTCTGGGGCATCTTTTTTAGTGCCGGCATTGACATCAAAGGCGAAACCTACGGCTAGCAGGGCACCAACATTCAGCTGATCCTTATTTCGGTGAATCCAGTCCTGCTGCTTCGGCGTTCCAAGGCCAACCCAGACGAGATCGGGACGAGCCTGATTAATTTCCTCATTAATGCGGGCCTCATCTTGCTCTTTAAAATATCCGTTTCGGGAGCCCACAATTTTAAGCTCGGGACGCTTCTCCTTCAGTTTGAGGAGTAATTGATCCAAGCACTCCTGAGATGCACCAAGAAAGAAATGGGTAAGATCTGCATCCGCGTTTCTGATAAAATAATCGAGGAAGGCAGGGCCATAAACGCGCTCATTCCCCTCCCCTCCGACCAAGGAGAGTGCCCAAGTGAGAATCTGGCTGTCCGGGACAAACCAATCGACATTGGAGGTTGAGGCACGAAAGTCTTCATCGACCTGACGCAAGGCCACAATGTGGACATTGGTAAAGTCGATCGAACAAGGCCCGGAGGTTCGATCCTCCCCCACCCGCTTAGTCACACGCGTGGTTAGGTCCGCCGAATCAGTGACGAGGCAAGGGGTGCTGATCACCCGGACGATGTCTCCTTTTGGCATATCGGGGCTCCTCGCGTCGATCAATTCTGCTACGCTTGTGCGACGCAGGCTTGGTAGATCTCACCAAGGATGTCTTCGATGGAGTATTGGTAGCTCCAGTCCGGGTAGTGATTTTGGAATTTCCGGACATCGCTGATATACCAGATGTGGTCGCCGATGCGGTTGTCCTCGAGGTAGGTGTAGTCGAGCTTGTTGCCGGAGAGGTCCTCACCGATGCGGATCGCTTCGAGCATGGAGCAATTCGAGTGACGGCTGCCACCCATGTTGTAGACTTCGCCGACACGGGGATTCTTGTAGAAGTGAATAAAAGCCGAGACAAGATCGTGGGCGTGAATATTATCGCGGACTTGCTTGCCCTTGTAGCCGAAGATGCGGTAGGGGCGCTTCTCGACGATGCACTTCACGAGGTAGGCAAGGAAGCCGTGAAGCTCTGCGCCGGCGTGGGCGGGACCGGTGAGGCAGCCCCCGCGGAAGACGCCGGTCTTCATTCCGAAGTAACGACCATATTCCTGAACGAGGACATCCGCGGCGACCTTGCTGGCACCGAAGAGGGAGTGCTTGCATTGGTCGATGGACATTGACTCATCAATACCAATGTGGAAGGAGTGGCTTTCTTCAATCTCCCAACGTTCCTCGAGTTCGACAAGGGGAAGATGATTCGGAGTGTCGCCATAAACCTTGTTGGTGGAAGTGAAAATGAAGACCGCTTCCGGGCAGACCTGACGGGTCGCTTCAAGAAGATTCAGGGTGCCGGTGGCATTGACACCGAAGTCGGTAAAGGGCTCCTTAGCCGCCCAATCGTGGGAAGGTTGAGCTGCGGTGTGGACAACGAGTTCGATGTCTTTCCCGAATTCGTCGAAGACCTGCTTCACGTCCTCGAAGTTCCGGATATCAACCGCACGGGGATGATAGTTCTCAAGGGCCTCTTGCAGCTCCTGATTGGTAGACTTGGTGGACGCCTCATCGCCAAAGAAGTAGGCGCGGAGGTCATTGTCAATACCGACAACGGTGAAGCCGGCTGCGTGAAGAGCTTTGGTGGATTCGGATCCGATAAGTCCGGCTGAGCCGGTGACGATTGCAACTTTCATTTTTTTGCTAACTAGATGGGATGAAACTTGGGGCGTAGTTTTTTTCGTGGTGAAATTCGGCATATTGCCGGCAGGGGCTGTCATAGTGACAGGGCTCTGTCTCTAGGTGGGATTTCACTCGGGTGATGGCCTCGCAGAGTGCAGATGGTGAGTGATGTGGATAGATTTCCCCAATTCCCTCCTCCGCGATGAGTTCTCCAAGGAAGCCGAAATCGGGACCGACTACCGGCAGCCCGTAGGAGGCGGCGCGGATAATGACGTTGCTGGACCCATGAAAATCCACGTAGGGACAGATGACCGCATCGGCCTGCTCGAAAAGTCCCCAAGACTCTTGATCTTCAAAATACCGATCACTCACCTCGATCTTCAGTCCTTGGTCTTTGATCTCAGAGAGGAGTCGGTAGAATTCCGCATGGATATCATCGCGGACCGGACCGGCAATGATGAACTGATCCTTCTGAAAAGCATCGGGGTGGTCACGAAGCATTTTCAAGATCAGCAGGGTACCTTTCCTGACACTATGAACCCCAAAGCTAAGAAAAGTTTTCCCAGCTCTGGATTTTGGCTCAGCTTCGATTTCCGGAGGTATGCTCCAGGGATCGACAGCAGGACCAAGGTCAGGATTAGCCTGTCCGGATAGTTCGTGTTTTACGATGTCAATGACGCCATGGTCCAGGAACATGATCTTCTTTAGGGTGCCGTCAGAAATTCCACGTTTCACGATGAATTTCATCAGGCGACTCTTCAGCGAGGTCTCCCGGAAGCAACGCGAGTTAAAATACACGCCGGTCAAAAGCCCTTTGAGGGATGAAGGCGCTGACATTCCGGGAAGTCCAAGGAATCTGATGAGGAGGTCCACATTCAAAAACGCGATATGATCGGCACCCAGTGAGTTCTGCCTGGTTTCGACTTCCTGAAGAACCTGTTTAATCTTGGCCAACCCTGCCAGCTTTCCAGTCCCGGCACCCTTCCCG
>CALBVA010000091.1 GCA_937969125.1 uncultured Verrucomicrobiales bacterium
TCTCCCACAATTCATCGAGGCATCGCCAACGAATTTGCTAAAAGGGACGCTTCAGCCGCTGTCGCTTGGTCGAAAATCCTCCCTTCCGGTGCGATCCGTGATCAGGCTCTCCTCGGTCTCATCTTCCAGGCGACACATAAACTGCCCGAGCGGGTTCAGGAAATCGCCCAATCGATTCAGAATCCTGCTTTTAGAAAAGAGGCTCTCGAGCAAATCGAATATATCCAGTCTCCGTCGGAGACTGATCAGTAGTAGAAGTGACTTCGGGCGTTATGGCTCATTGTTTCGCTAGCTTGTCACTGGAATTTCCTCGTCAGGTGGTGAGATTAAGCTGTATTTCTGTTTTATGAATTTGAAATTAACTTCGATCGCCTCCCTCGTTTTTCTTTCAATTCTGGGATCGGCTTCTGCCGCCAGCGTCGTTGCCTTCTGGGGGTTCGCTGATGACTATGACTTCCCTGATGAAACCCAGACCAAGTTCGATTTCGCCGCCGATATCGATAATACTGCGAGTGGCGATGCCAATCTCCAAGCCTACATTGGCAACCCCGCTGGTTTTGACAACAACGGCGGAGGAGGCTGGACGGGCTATACCTCGCCTACTAGCGGCCAGGTTTTCGGGTCGACGAGAACTTTGAAGTGGGACGATCTGAGGGGAGGTGGGGATGATTTCAGCATCGGCGGTGCCGCTTCCTTTTCGGTGGATAAGAACGATGGGCTGGGCCCGCAGCCGGATGATGACTTCGGTAATGACGCCCTGATGTATTTCACCTTTGATGCCACGAACTACATTAACCTGAGTATTCGTTTTGACATCGAAGCAACTCCGGGATCTTTGCCCCCATCCTTCGATCTCTTCTACCGTATCGGGGGCACGGGGACTTGGTTCCGTCTCGCAGATCAGGACGATATCCCCCTCACATTTACCGATTTTCCCACACCGGATCCTGAGAACCAAATTAGCGAGAGTGGAGTGATCAATCTTTCTGCAGACCTTAACGGCCAGTCGCAGGTGGAACTCATTCTCAGCGACTTCGCTGAAGGTGATGGAAACGATGAAATGGAGATCGATAATATCGAGATCGTCGGCACCAGCGTCCCCGAGCCTGGAAGCTCCCTGCTTCTCGGTCTGGGTCTCGGAGCCCTCGTTCTTCGTCGTAAGAAGTCCTAACCCGACTTCTGGCCGTCCTCTTCGAGTCGGTTTTCATTGGCTAATGAATCTCCGGCTGCCAGGCGCTTAGACATTCTTGGAAAGAGCAGCCAGTGCAGGGGGAGCACGGCATACCAATAGAAACGACCGAGAAGGCCGCGGGGTCGGAAAGTCGCACGTTGGATCAGCTGGTCCTTCGTGACCTCAAACTGCAACCAAGCCTCGCCTGGCATCTTCATTTCCGCCGCCAGGATCAGGCGTGCGGAGCTGCCGTCACTGCTTCGGTCAGCAAGGACCACCCGCCAGAAATCGAGAGCATCTCCGTTGTTTAGCTGGGTCGGATGACGCCTCCCCCTTCGGAGCCCCGTCCCACCTGCCATTCGATCCATCAACCCGCGGAGACGCCACGCCCAGTTCATCGAGGGCCAGCCGTTCTTCCCGCCGAGCGACCACACCGCATCCACCGCTCGGTCACGTTCCGTCGTCAGTGGGACGATCTGTTCATCGAAATGAACTCCGTGCTCCGGCACCTGGACCGATTTCAGGAAAGCAGGATCGAATTGTCCCGAGGCAAGCGAGTCAAACCACGAGGAAGGCACCCGGTTTTGGGCGATCCGGACGAAGGCTTTCTCAATCGCCTCATCGTAACTCAGGAGATCCTGCGGAATAAGATCGAGGATACGTTGATCCCCGCAGATGGTTTCATTGACTAATGACTGCACCAGCGACTGGGCGAGGGGGTAACTCGTCGAGGTCACCAGATAGAGCCAGCGGGCCGAAAGGCCGGGCGTAAAGAAGGGAACTGGAATGATGAATCTGCGCAGCCCTCGGGCCCGGGCATAGCGGATCAGGAGATTCCGGTAGCTCAGCACGTCCGGCCCACCGATGTCATACTCCTCGCCACGCGCTTTGGCTGTCTTCAGTAAACTGATTAGGTAGGTGATGACGTTGCGGATCGCGATCGGCTGGCAGAGAGTGGCCGTCCATTGTGGAGTGATCATGAAGGGCAGTTTTTCCGCCAGATCGCGGATGATCTCGAAGGACGCGGAGCCGGAGCCCACGATGATCGAGGCGCGCACCGTCGTCACCGGGATACTTCCGCTGCGCAGGATGCGGTTGACTTCTTCCCGTGACTCCAGATGCGGTGAAAGCCGCCCCTCAGGCACCAGTCCGCTCAGATAGATGATTTGCTCACAGCGAATCCAGTCCGCGAAGTTCCGCGCACACGTTGCTTCCTTTTTGTGGAAGTCATTGCCCGTCCCCATCGAGTGCAGGAGGTAGTAAGCTGCATCAATGTCACCTGGCACCGGCGGACGATCCTTCAGGAAGTCTGCCTCCAGAAAGTGCAGCTGCCCCTTGGCGATGAACGGCTGAAATTGCGTTGAAGGAAAACGCGAAACCGAGCGCACCACCGCCGTCACCTGATGTCCGGCCTCTAGAAGGCTCGGGAGGAGCCGCAGGCCAATGTATCCGTTGGCACCGGTGAGGAGGATGTGCATCGTGCAGGGTAGCGCGGAACACTCGAAACTCGACCTCGAATTACAAACTCGCTTCCCTCAGTGATCATGGACCTTTCGCCATCATTTCGAGAAAGCTTGCTCACCACCTTGAACGCTACGGAATTTGAGGAGCGGGAGACCTTGCAGGAGCTCTGGAGTGGATACGGCAGGATTGTCCGTGTGCTCGTCGATGGCAGCCCAATCATCATCAAACAAATCTGTACCGCCCAATCAAGTGGCTCGCCGGCCCATCCCAGAGGCTGGAATACCAATCGCTCCCATCAACGCAAACTTCACTCCTATCAGGTCGAGAGCATCTTCTACCAAAGCTGGAGCCAGAAGTGCGGTAACGACTGCCGTGTTCCAGAACTCATCGCAATCTCAGCGCAGAACGGTGAGATCGTGCTGGCGATCGAGGATCTCGACGCAGCAGGCTTCCCAATGCGCGATCTGCCCTCCATCGAACCCTGCCTCAAATGGCTCGCGAATTTCCACGCCACCTTTATCGGGGCCAAGCCCACCGGTCTCTGGGAAATCGGCACTTATTGGCACCTCGACACCCGTCCGGATGAGTTCGCGAAGCTCAAGGCGGGGCCATTGAAAGACGCCGCCTCAGCGATCGATCGCCTTCTCAATCAGGCCCGCTTTCAGACCATCGTCCACGGAGACGCCAAAATCGCCAACTTCTGCTTTGACCCATCCGGAAAAAAGGTCGCTGCCGTCGACTTCCAATACGCCGGGGGAGGTTGCGGCATGAAGGATGTCGCCTACCTCATGGGGAGTTGTCTCTCCGCCGACCAATGCGCCCGTAGGGAAGACGAACTTCTGAACCTCTACTTTGGAGAACTCACTGGGCGTCTCGCCTCGACTCATCCTGAAATCGACGCCGAAGCTCTCATCCAGGAATGGCGTCAGCTCTATCCCGTTGCCTGGGCTGACTTCCACCGATTCCTCCTGGGTTGGTGTCCCGGCCACCCAAAACTGGACGAATACAGCCTGCAAATGGTTTCCCGTTCGCTCGAAGCTCTCTCTAAGTAGGGGAGGGGGCTTCAAAACTGTAAATCAGGCGACGGTAGTTAATTAATCCAAAATAAATTGAGGGCCGTTTTTAAAAAATTATCGACCCGAAAACGCCCTGTTTTCCCCGTGTTTTCAATGATTGGAAGGTTGGTCGAAAAATTCATCAAAAAACCGTATCCAATTGTGTTGACCTGAGGTCGGAAATCATTAGGGTCGCCCCAGCAGCCGCTACCGGCCGCCACCGAGAAACTTCCCCGAAGCTCGCTTGACTGAATCTTCATCAGCGAGCTTCAAAAGTCTCCGGTTCAAATGTTCTTTGAAAGTATGGGTTCCACAGATC
>CALBVA010000092.1 GCA_937969125.1 uncultured Verrucomicrobiales bacterium
TGCAGGGTGCAGGAGGTGAGCTCGAGGATGCTATTATCAAAGGCATAAATAGCTCCACCGTGGCCCCCAATACCGCCGTCGCCTCCAGAAAAACGCGTGTTAGCCCCTCCGTTTCCGCCGACGCCAGTGCTGTTGATCTTAATCACGCTGTCGTTGGCAGTCAGTGAAGCATTACTATCGAGATAAATCCCGCCCCCATGACCGCCAGTGCCCCCGTCTCCAGCTACAAAGCCGCCGTCATTACCATTGCCTCCAATTCCGGTCTGGTTCGTTCCGATGATGCAATTCGCGAGAGTGAGTGAGCTATCATTGTCAACGTAGATTCCGCCGCCGTTGCCACCAGAAGCACCAGGGACATTGAAGCCAAAACCACCGACTGCCATGAAACTGGAGTTGCCGCCATCGCCTGTGCGGTTACCGCTAATTGTGCAAGAGCTGAGAGCGAGGACGCTGTTACTACCCAGGTGAATCCCTCCGCCACTACCACCATTGCTACCAAATCCTCCATTACTGCCCCCAACACTGTCGATCCCACGAGATGATTGCCCACCATATATCTTCAGAGCGCGGAGGGTCACACCAACCATGTCTCCTATTTCCATCACGCGGCTTTGTTGGTTCGCATCAATGGTTATGCCGTCTGAAAGGTTTGAAGCATCAATGGTAAGCCCTTTATCGATACTGAGCTGAGTTCCATTAAGTGAAATCGTTTGGCCGTTTAGGCTGGGGTCGAATGTGATGGAGCTCCAGGGACTTGCTTCGAGGATCGCCCTGCGCAAGGAGATGCTGTTGCCGGTTGGAAGAGTGACTCCGTCTTCCGCGGTGTTTACGACAAGCGCGTCGGACTCTGAGAACGAAATGTTATCCACTCCGATGGACCTATTGAGAGGTCCGAGATTTGTCGCATCGACAGTCAGGACAAGGGTCTGTGCTTGCAGCGGTAGGGGACAGGTAAGGGTGGTGAACGTCGTCGCTGAAATTTCTTTATTGGACTCAATGAAGAGTGTGTTCGTTCCGTCAGTCACCTTGATTTCACCGACGATTGCGGTGCCCGGAAATGAACTGACCAAACCAGCAAGGTCAAAAGAATGAAGGTTCACGATTTTGCCAGCAGTTGCCGTAAATGTGACCATGATATAGCCGGAATTTGCCTCGGCATCATAGAAAACATTCGATAGTGATCCGTAACCAGTAGGCCCAATGAAGGGGTCAAAGCGCCCGAAGTGAGTCGTCACGTTTGGGGTGAACCCTTCTCCTTCCGGGTAGGAAATACCATCCTGAGTTCCGCTGGTAACGTTATTACCGTAAGTATCGTGAAGGATGCTCCCTTCAATTGGGTCCACAACAAAATTGAAGTCGAGAATGGTGCTCCAGGAAGAGGACGTGAGTGCGCAGAGAGCTAAGACTAACCGAGTGAATGCCATCATACCTTAGACACTAAGACTATCCGGCTCAAAAATACGATTTTTTAATTTTACGCAGAGTGCTCCCTTAGGACCAGGAGGAGATTGAGTTCGTGACACTGCGTCTACGCGGGTTCGATTTTTCTCATGAAAACTCATTTGAAGTGATCACTCGCCGTTGACCCGCAATGCCTTTGGGGCGTTCAAACCCCGATCTTTGGCCAAGGGCATTGCCTCCGCTATGGGTTGGCAAAAAATTACCCCAGCTTCGCAAACGAAACTGGGGTAGAAAATTGGCAACCCGTAGGGGAGTCGAACCCCTGTTGCCGGAATGAAAATCCGGAGTCCTAACCACTAGACGAACGGGTCATTAATGTCGTGGCGACGGGCAGGAGGTAAACTCCCTCCAGAATTTTGCCAAGAAGTTTTTGAGAGTTTTTTCTCCCTCGTGCGAACATCCTTTCCGCCCTACATCTCAGCCATGCAGATGGTGCCCCGCTTCAAGGAAATCGACTACCAACCGACACCGCTGGGTGATCTCATCCTCCGTAAGCGCACGGTTCTGCAGCTAGAGAATCGGGAGATCTACGAGATCATTCTAGGAAATGCCTTCCTGATGTCATCAATGTTCACGGTGGTGGAACAGGAGCTTTCCCGCCTGGGCCTTGCTGCGGCGATCCAGTCCTTCCCGGACGAGAAACTGGACGTAGTCGTCGGCGGTCTGGGGCTGGGATACACTGCGCGGGCGGCCTTGGAATTCGAGGAGGTGGGGAAACTGGCGGTGGTGGATTATCTGAAACCGGTGATCGAGTGGCATGAGAAGGAACTGGTCCCGCTGGGAAAGGGGCTCAATGAGGACCTACGCTGTAGTTACGTGCTGGGGGATTTTTTCAAGCTGTCACTGGGCGCGGGTTATGTGAGCGATAGGGGTGCGGAGCAGCACCACGCCATCTTGCTGGATATCGATCACTCCCCCGCTCACTTGCTGGCTGATGAGCATGCGGCCTTTTATTCAGCGGAAGGATTGGCAAAGTTCGCGGAGAAGATCCGGCCGGGCGGGATCTTTGGCCTGTGGTCGGATGATCCACCGGAGGAGGGATTCCTGAATTCGCTGAAGGAGGTCTTTGAGTCGGTGGAGCTGCACATCGTGCCGTTTCATAATCCGATCCAGGACGAGGAGTTCGAGAGCACGGTTTACGTCGCTCGGAAAGCGCGATAGCTTCGCGGCCATGGCAAAAATCGGTGAACGCACGATCCTTCCTGTGCTGCGAGAAGTCAGTGCGGGGACGATTCTGGATGGAGGTGAGCTGGGCGAGGTGATGCTGCTGAAGAGCGAGCGGGTACCGGGAGCGCAGGATCCTGCCGAGGTCTTCCTCTATCGGGACTCGGACGATCAGGCGAGTGCCACTGAGCGGATCCCGAAGGTGATGCCGGGGCGATTTGGCGCACTGCGAGTTCTGGCGTCTAATAACACCGGAGCCTTCTTAGACTGGGGTTTGTCCAAGGACCTCCTCCTTCCCTACAGCGAGCAGCGCAGTCTTCCGAAGATCGGGCAGCTGGCGGTGGTGCATGTTTACGTCGACCCGAAGAGCGAACGGCTGGTGGCATCACAGCGAATTTCGAAATATTTCACCAATGAGATGCCGGATCTGGGTGAAGGGGACGAGGTGGACATCCTCCTCTTTGGCAAGACTGAGATGGGCTACAAGGCGATTGTGAACGGTCAGTATTCCGGGCTTCTTTTTAAGAATCAGGTCTTCGAAAAACTTTACTACGCCGATCAGCTGAAGGCCTACATTACGCAGATCCGAAATGACGGTAAGATTGATCTCTCCCTCTACGCGCCGGGTGCGGGGAAGGTGGACGATCTGGAAGACATCCTGATTCGCGAGCTTGAGGCACGCGGGGGTTTTTGGGCGCTGGATGACAAGACGCCGGCGGAGACGATCCATCAGGAACTGGGGGTGAGTAAGAAGGTCTTTAAGAAGGCGACGGGTTCGCTCTTCAAACAGCGGAAGATCATTTTCGAAGATGGTGGGATTCGCTGGGTGGGCGAGGAGGGATAGATTTGCAGGGCTGGAGTCCCGCCGTAAGTTTGCCCGTCAATGTCCGCCCTTCATGCCGATCTCGAAGCCTGGTTTGCGTCCCGGGAGTGGAAGCCTTTCCCCTTTCAGAAGAAATGCTGGAAGGCCTTTGCTGACGAAAAGTCGGGATTACTGCACGCACCGACAGGATTTGGAAAGACGCTCTCGGTGTGGCTGGGTCCGGTTTCGGAGACTCTGAAGACTGGAAAGGTGCCTAAATATTGCGAGGTCCTATGGCTCACTCCACTGCGCGCGCTGGCCAATGACACTCTGCAATCACTGCGTGAACCACTCGCGGATTTGGGCCTGAATTGGCCGGTGGAAGCGAGGACGGGCGATACCTCCTCCTACCGGAAGGCGAAGCTTCGCGAGAAATTTCCCTACGCACTGGTGACCACGCCGGAGTCTCTCTCCCTGCTGCTGACGCACACCGATACGCGGGAGAAATTAGCCCATCTGAAGTGTGTCATCGTGGATGAATGGCATGAACTGCTGGGAACTAAGCGCGGGATCCAAACCGAGCTTTGTCTCACCCGCCTGCGGACTTGGCTGCCGAATTTAAAGACGTGGGGACTTTCGGCTACGCTTGGAAATCTCGATGAGGCGGCAGCACCTCTAATGGGTGGAGTGAGTCGTGGAGATAGCTTCGCGATGATCGCAGCGAATCAGGACAAGAAGATCGAAATCGAAACACTCATTCCGGATGAAATTGAATCCTTCCCATGGTCCGGCCACCTCGGAACGAAGCTGGTGAAGCAGGTCTCCCGTCAGTTGGAAGATGCCCGGACTACCCTCCTCTTCACAAACACGCGCTCACAAACGGAAATCTGGTTTCAGGAGATCACAGCGTCGAAACCAGAGTGGCAGGATGAGATTGCCATTCATCATGGCTCGCTGAGCCGGGAGGAGAGGAAGACGGTGGAGGCGGGATTGAAGGATGGCTCCCTGCGCTGCGTGGTATGCACTTCATCGTTAGATTTGGGAGTGGATTTCTCGCCTGTGGATCAGGTGATTCAGGTGGGGTCGCCGAAGGGCATCGCTCGGTTAACCCAACGAGCGGGTCGGGCGGGTCACTCGCCGGGGCAGATTTCGCGGATCTTTTGCGTACCGACCAATGCACTGGAACTCATTGAATTTTCCGCCGCGCGTGATGCCTGGAAGCTGAAGGAGATCGAAAATCGGACCTTATTGAAAAAGCCGCTGGATGTGCTGGTGCAACATCTTACGACCATCGTACTTGGCGAACCCGGGTCAGTGGATGAGCTGAAACGGGAGATCTTTTCCTCCCCATCATACGCCAGTCTGACCGATGCAGAATGGGAGTGGGCGGTGGACTTCATTACGAAGGGCGGGCCGCTGGCGCAGTATCCGCAATACCGGAAAGCGGAGATCGTGGAGGGGAAACTCACGGTCACGAACAAGCGCACGGCGCAGCTACATCGCATGAACATTGGAACGATCACTTCCGATTCAGCGGTCCTCATTAAGTTCGTGAGCGGTCGCTCGCTCGGCACGGTGGAGGAAGGGTTTGCCTCGAAGTTGAAGCCGGGAAAGCAGTTTATCTTCGCGGGAAAGCGACTGGAGTTGGTGCGATTTCACAAGCTGACCGCAACAGTCAAAGCGGCCACGAAGTTAGCGCGAGGTGACATTGCCATTTGGGGCGGGAGTAAGATGCCGCTTTCGACCGAGCTCTCACACGCGGTCGCGAGGGCTCTCCAAAGTCCTGCGCGTTCGAAAGAGATGAAGGCGATGGCGCCTATCCTGAGGATTCAAAAATCGTGGTCAGCTTTGCCCTCGGACGAGGAACTGCTGGTAGAGTTCACACGAACCCGGGAGGGCGAGCATCTCTTCGCTTACGCCTTTGCGGGGAGATTGGTCAATGAGGGCCTGGGAGCGTTGGCGGCTTTCCGAATGTCGCGCGAGATTGGGGAATCGATCAATGTGACCCAGAACGACTACGGCTTTTGCCTCGGTGCTCCGCGCGGACTAAGCCTGGACGAAGACACTCTGAGGGCGGCCTTGACCACAGAGAATCTCCTCGATGATCTGCTAGAGTGTATGAATACCGCCGAGATGGCGCGGCGACAGTTCCGCGATGTCGCACGAGTGGCAGGACTGCTGATTCCCGACCTTCCGGGAAAGCGAAAGCCGACTCGGGACCTGCAGGTCTCGGCGAATTTGCTCTTCGAGGTGTTTACGAGATACGATCCGGAAAACCTGCTACTGGAACAGTCACGACGAGAAATCATGGAGCGTCATCTGGAGCTGACGCGGCTACAAGCCACTCTGGAAGCTCTGAAGAAACGTCCCTTCAAGCTGATCGAAACGAAACGACTGACACCTATGGCATTTCCGCTCTGGGCTGATCGACTCTCGGCTTTTCTTCCGGCGGGCGATGCAGCCACACGCTTAGAGAAGATGCTGGCCAAGCTTCAAAACGAGGCAGGTTAAGCCCTGTGATGGCTACGTTCCGAAAAATCCATGCGAGAATCAAGCTGCAGGCCCCAATAGGTCCGTCTCTATCAGTCGGAAACGATCATGGTATTCACCGGAGTGATTCTCACGACAGCAATCATAACAGGCCACCCGGCCCTTGAATCGGCGAACCCGCTCAAATGAGGTGCCACAAGCGGGGCATGCGTAGTGCCACTTTCGCCGCAGAGTGCGAGATGGTAGTGCAAGATCATGAGTGGCCTTCTCTCCGGGGATACCGACATCCGAACAGGCCCTCTGCCACTCCGGCCCATGAGCCGTGATTCGCCTGCCCGCAGCTCTCTCATAGGCCACCAAGTGTGCCAACTCATGTAAAACAGTCCGCCGAACCTCTTCACGGGAGATTTTCAAAAGGTTGGGATTAAGCTCAATCACTGCGATCGGCCAGGTTGCCCGCCCCGCTGTGGAGCGCATTCTCCGGTTCCATTCAACCTCAAGTCGATCCGCCAGACTATGGAGACGAAGAGCTGTTAGAATCTCGCGACACTCCGCAACCAGCTCATCCTTCAGCCCTCCCGCAGGTTCGCGATCCATCACTGATGCCGACGTCTCCTTCCGGTCGGGTTCCAGAAAGCTAAAGTTCATCTGACGGGCGGAACGAAACACGGAGATGATTATTACGGATTTCTTAATCATTTCAAGACTCTAACGAAATTTGAGAACTCTTCATGATACTCTGACAGCCGGAAAGATTCAACTTGTCCCCTCCTCCTCTGCCGCCGACCTTCCACCCATGCCCGAGATGAATCTCCTCGCCATCATTTTGGTGGTGACCCTTTTCCTGCTGTGGAAGCTCGATTTCGCCGCCACTATCCTGACCCTGAAAAATCTCAAACCGGAGCTCCCGGAAGAGTTTCGCGGAGTCTGGGATGACGAAAAATACCTCAAGGCGCAGAACTATGAAAAGGCCCAGGCCCAATTCGGCATCGCCTCCTCCATCTTCTCCCTGACCGTGCTCCTAATTTTCTGGATGCTCGGCGGATTCGGATGGGTGGATCAATTGACCACCTCTTGGGGCTTCGGAAAAATCATCACGGGATTGTGTTTCATCGGAGTGCTCTATCTCGGTTCTTGGCTCTCTTCTCTGCCCTTCGACCTCTATCACACCTTCGTTTTGGAGGAGCGCTTTGGCTTTAATAAGACGACTGCCGGGACCTACATCGGTGATCAGATCAAGTCACACCTGATGACGGTGATCATTGGCGGACCGATCCTCGCACTCATCCTTTGGATCTTCGAGTCAGTCGATCATGCCTGGGTCTGGGCTTGGCTGAGCTTCACCGTGATCACGCTCGCGCTCACCTACCTCGCACCGTCATTGATCCTGCCCCTCTTTAATAAGTTCACCCCACTGGAAGATGGTGAACTCAATGACTCCATTCAGAGCATGGCGAAAAAGTGCCAGTTTCCCCTGACCGAAATCTCGATCATGGACGGGTCCAAACGGTCATCGAAGTCCAATGCCTTCTTCACCGGCTTCGGGAAGCGTAAGAAAATCGCGCTCTTTGACACCCTGATCGAGAGCCAGACCACCGATGAGCTGGTGGGAGTGCTCGCGCATGAAATTGGGCATTTTAAGAAGAAACACATCGTGCAGCGTATGATCATTTCTGTGATTCAGACTGCCGTCATCTTCTTCCTTCTGGGCATGGCCACTAATCCCGAGAGTGCCTTCGGCGGCCAGCTCTATGCCGCCTTCGGAATTCAAAGCAGCTCTATCGCAGCAGGCCTCGTACTCTTCATGATCGTCTTCAAGCCGATCTCCCGCGTCCTTTCCGTCCTCATGAATATGCTTTCACGAAAGCACGAATTCGAAGCTGATGAATATGCCGCCACCGTGCAGGAAACACCAAACCATCTCATTTCGGCTCTGAAAAAACTCTCAGCGAACAACCTTTCCAATCTCACCCCGCATCCGCTGGAGGTGTTTTT
>CALBVA010000093.1 GCA_937969125.1 uncultured Verrucomicrobiales bacterium
GGCCCGGAAGAGAGATTATGCGCGCGACGAGCGAAGCCGTGCCCTGACCGCCAGCTCGCTCAAAAGCGATCAACGAAGCTAAAACGGAAATTGACGACTGAGAAGCCCGCCTATCAACGGTCGCCCCAAGAAAATACCTCAAATCCAGCCCCGTTTATAGAGTTTGTCGATCATTATTGCTTTTTTCGCGAATTTCATTAGACTATAGGCCTACCCCCGATGGACTCTGTCGATGCCCTTTCCCCCCACCCTGATGTTCTGGATTCCTTCCAGACTGACATGCAGTTTAGCCCGATCCAGGCGACCTCACCAGAAGCGCTGGATGCCAGCGGCTTAGTCCGCCAATGCATCGAGGCTGCCGGAGAGGTCACCCGGAAGGTCGGGATGTCTGGAGTGGACCGGGTCTGCGCTACAGGGAAGACAAAGCAACTCATGATCTTTGGCCTGAATGCCAAAAACCGCCGGACTCCAGGTCCGCGGGTTTTCGGAATGATCACCCGCCCCGATGCCCAGCTCGAGGCGATCGTCAACCACGTGAAAGATCAGATTTAGACTACCTCCCAGTATCAGAATGACCACAGAGCAGACTGTTTCTTCAATCGTAAATCTACGCGGGGTTTACGGAGCTTTCCATTGCACCCCGGATGTGGAAAAATTGACCGCACATGTTCCACCGGACTGGACGCTCGAAATTGCCCAGACCTTGGCTCAGAGGGGCATCCGCACCTTTAACATCATGTGTGAGGAGGTTCCTGATTGCTACGAGCTCCGCATCGACGTCGAGTATGTCTCCATCCTGATGAACCAGGTGGAGGACGGCTTCATCTTTACTCTGACCAGCGACCCACAGTCCGTGGGTGCCATCCAAGATCAAGTCGAGTTCTTCTGCCAACAATACAATCCCACTGACGGTCCCTCGCCGAGTGTGGTCCAGGAAGCAACGGTAGCGGAAGCCCGCAGCTCCCCAGTCCCCACCGTGACCATGCCGGTTTCGGTCCATGCCGCGCAGAATCAAATCTCCAGATACACCAATGAAGTACCGATCGGCGAAGGCGGAACCGCCGTGGTTTACAAAGCCTTTGATATGCGACTCAACCGCGACGTCGCGCTGAAACGCTTCAAATCCAGCGAAGAGACCGCAGGAGAACGCTGCGATTATCAAGCGGAACTCTCCTCGGCCTCGCGTATCCGCCATCACAATGTCCTAAGCACCTTCGATGCTGATATCGATGATCAGGGCCGCTTCCTAGTGATGGAGCTCATTGACGGTAATGATCTGGAGAAAACAGTGGAGCGTGCTCCGCTTCGTGACAGCTTTGTCGATTTCGCCCTTCAGGCTCTGGAAGGCCTGAATGCCACCCATCGGGCCGGACTCCTCCACCTGGATATCAAGCCTTCCAATATTATGATTTCCGAAGGAGCCAGCGGTCGACTTCACACGAAATTGATCGACTTTGGCCAGGCCGAGTCCTTTGGAGAAGAAGCCTCACCGAAAGGAGCAGGGCTGAAGGGATCCATCCACTACTGCAGTCCGGAATACATCACCGAGCAGCCGGTAGATCAGCGCACCGATATCTACAGTATGGGATGTGTCTTCTACTTCGCGTTGACCGGCAAACACCCCTTTACCGGACCAACTCCAATCGCAGTGATGGCCGCCCACCTGCAACATCAGGTGATCGATATCCGCCAGCACTTCGCCCAGCTGCCCGAGTATCTCGCCAGCTGTATCATGTCCATGATCTCTTATGATCCGAAAGACCGCCCGGCTGATGCCGAGGAGGTGATGAAAGCGATCCTGAACCGCCGCCAGGAATCTTCAGAAACGGAGATTGAACAGCTTCGCTCGAATCAGCGCCGGATGATGGCTTAAACGCCCGGCGCGGAGAGAATCAGTAAGAGCCGCATGATGTAGTCACCCTTCTGGTGATTGAAGAACGCGTGCTCACGGATCCAGAGACTGAGCTGCGAAAGCTCGGCCTGACTCAGTGCCAGCGCCCGGAGTGACGCCGGATCCTTCTGCTCTTCACGCACTGCACGAAAGAAGTGGAGATATTTCCGCCCCGCCCGCGCCAACACGGTGAGGGTGAGATTGTCCCCGTAGGATTTTATCTTAGAGCTATCCCAGAAGTCGGCCGGCAACTGGGAAGGATTAATGCGAACCGCACTCGTAGTATCGAGGATCATCTCGGCGTCAGCAGCGGCAGACTGGAGGTCAATGGGGAGCGGGAAGGCATCCTGCCACTCACTATCCTCCCTGATCGCTATGACCTCGATCTGTTCCACCTCATCATCGCAAACCGCTAAGTGCACGGGCGATTCCAGGGTTGCGGCGATTTTAATAAGGCCGGGGTGAGTCATCCTAAGGTGGGATTGAAGAGAGATAGGACGGAATCGCGCTTCAGAGCAAGCTCACGCCACTCATTGACGAGGCGGGATTCCTGAATGACGCCACAGCCGCTGGGGAGGCGGAATTCATCCCCTTCCCAGTGAATCATGCGGATCGCCACGAGTGTCTCGAAGTCACCATCACGCAACAGCCCGAAGGGTGCGCCGAATTCCGCCGGGCATCCAAGCCGCTCCCGCCAGCCGGTCAACATGGCCATGGTTTCATTAGTCCGTGGCAACGGTCCGAGAGCCGGAGTGGGATGGAGACGCTCAATGAGCGAATGGATCTGCTCATGTTTATAAAGTTCCACCTTAATGAGAGTCTGGAAGTGGATGAGTTTCCCGAGATCCAGGATGCCTCGCTCGTTCCGAACCACCATACCGAGATCGGAGAGTTTCGCGATGAGGGTCTGAGCTACAAACTCGTGCTCGCGGATCTCCTTCTCATCAAAGGCGAAAAGGGTGCTCTCATCGCTCCGGGCCGTCCCCGCGAGCGCCATGGTGTAGATCCGGCCATCGAAATACCGGAAGAGGACCTCGGGGGTGGCCCCCAGGAAGCCCGTCTCCTCGCCAATCCAACCGTAAGGACGCAGCGCAACGGGCAGGGAGAGCAGCGCGTCAAGAAGGTGATCCGGCGGACAAGTCCCCCGCCCTTTCGCAGTCACCACTGGAACGGATTTCTCAATCACTCCCCGGCTAATGGCATCGGTCACTTCCCGGAAAACCTCGGCGAAAGCGGCAGGATCAGGCTCCGCCCAGTCGATCTCCGGACTGGTGGATGCGGGAGAGCTTTTTAAAACCTCTACCCGATCCGGGACTCGCCACGGCTTCTTTTCGGAGAGCGCAAAGTCATTGCGATAAAAAGCCACCCCGGCTGAGGGTGGCTCTGCAAATTCGGCAAAGGGTCCATGGCCGACGATCACCTCGCCGCTCCGTGTTCCAAATACCGCTCTCTCCATGGCGGGCTTACTCTACCACACCATTCTTAATCAGCTCGGCGAAACTAGAGGCCTCCAGGCTGGCACCGCCGACGAGGGCGCCATCGATGTCTTTTTGGCCGAGGAGCTCGGCAGCATTGTCCGGCTTTACGGAGCCGCCGTATTGAATGCGGACCTTCTCCGAAACAGAGACTCCGTAGAGATCAGTGATGACGGAGCGAACGAATTCGTGGGCATCCTGTGCCTGCTGAGGAGAAGCGGTGACGCCGGTTCCGATGGCCCAGACAGGTTCGTAGGCGATGACGGTGTCGAGCATCTGCTTCTCGCTCACGTCCTTCAACCCACCAGTGATTTGGGTGCGGAGAACCTCCTCCAGCTTTCCGTCTTCGCGCTCCTGCAGGGTCTCGCCGATGCAGAAAATGGGCTTCAATTCCACCTCATGGGCTTTGAGAATCTTGGCATTGATCACCGCGTCCGTCTCACCATAGATGGAGCGACGCTCCGAATGACCGAGGATGACGTAGTTCACGAAAATCTCCTTTAGCATGAAGGCGCTCACCTCACCAGTGAAGGCGCCATTGTCCTGCTCGCTCATGTTCTGGGCGGCGACGCGGACCTTTGACTGGGCCAGAAGTTCGGTCGCTTTCGGAAGAGAAACAAAAGGTGGGGAGACCACGATATCGACACCCTTCGGGAGGTCGGCGAGCTTATTTTCAAAGCTCTTGATAAAGTCTTCGGTATCGGACGGTCCTTTATTGAGCTTCCAGTTTGCGGCGATGATGGGCTTCCTCATGTCGGGGGCGGGGTAAACCAGCAGATAACTAAGAGCAAGACTGATCGCTCCCGTTTCGAGCCGCGAGATCATCCAGCATTTTCTCGAAATCCGGATGCTGAAAAATGAACCCCTCATCCTGCAACCGACCCGGCAGGACCCAGCGGCTCTTGAGGACGAGCTCGGTTTCGCTGCGCACCAGGAAGGTTCCAATTTCCAGCATCCATTTCGCCGCCGGGAGCCCGAACCTCCGCCCCGCAAGCCGACGAAAGCCCGCCATACAGCTCGCATTATCGGTGGGATTCGGCGAGACGACATTATAGAAGTCCTGCAGCTCTTCCCGTTCGCTCATCCATTCGATGCTTCGGCAAAAATCCTCAATGTGAATCCAGCTCATTTTCTGTCGACCGCTTCCCATGCGACCGCCAAGTCCGAGTGCCGAGATTTTCTTGAGATAATCGAAAACTGTTCCCGATTCATTCGCGAGCACGATGGCGGTACGGAGTGCGACCTTCTTCACTCCAGCCGGGACCTCGGCATCTTGAAGAGCCTTCTCCCAGGACTTCGCCACTTCCACCGAAAACCCACTCCCAATCTCACCCGATTCCTCATCCTGCGGTCGGTCTTCGGCATGTCGGTAGATCGTCGCGGTGCTGGAATTTAGCCAGAGGCTGGGCGGATTCTCACACTGCCGGATAGCATCTCCGATGATCTTCGTACTTTCGAGTCGCGTTGAGAATATAAGATCTTTGTTCTTCTGGTAATAGCGGCAGTTCACGCTCTTTCCAGCGAGATTCACGACAAGGGAGGCATTCTCAAACTCTTCCACCCATGCGCCCAGGGTCCGGCCATCCCACTCAACGGGCTTTGCTCCCTCAACTACGCCACCATGACGGCTGAGACCAACGATCTCCCAGCCGAGATTCAGAAAATGGCGACTCAGGTAACGGCCAAGAAAACCATTCGCTCCGGTGATGATGATTTTTTTCATGAGAGGCAGAATTGAAAGATGTCGAGGCAACGCGCGATGACTCCATCGCGAAAAGCGGGCGGGAAGAGAAAGCCGAGCGGAACGCCGACGGCGAGGAGGGCGGGGATTTTGCCGAGAGGATTGCCAATCCGCCCCTCTAAAAGAACCAAGAAACCATGCCCGACGAAGTAGACGGTGGGGAGGCCGAATCCCTCCCCCACCGGGAGGGTGATCGCAAGCTCATGGAGAAGCCCGGAGACGAGAAAGACTGTCATGACACCGACCTCACGACCTAGCCGGTCTCCAACGTGCCGACCCACGATCCGCTGCATCATTTGCGAATAGCCGATATTCCAGCGACGACTCCAGAAGTCGGCAATGCCCTTAGCCTTGAGGAGATTTGGAAAAAGGGTGCGGACCGCGAAACCTTTTGCACGGAGAACGCCTTTCAGCACGCGCAGGGCGCCGAAGTGGAAGCCGAGGCTCATTGGCAAAAACATCACAAGGATCTGCCTCCACTCCATCTTCCAGACAAGCAGTGCACCAAGCGTGCCGATGAGCATGAGGACCGCGCCGATCCAGACATCCTCCTTCCAGCTGAGATTCTCCCGCCGCTTCGCGAAGGTCCCGGGATCCATGCCGAACCAACACAGTCCGAAAACAAGGTAGCGACCAAGACTCAGCTGACTGCCCCACTCGGCATAGACCAGCCCCTTCATCCCACCGAGGAGAACCGTGCAGATGCCAATCATGCGGAGGATCGGGTCAGCATCGAGCAGCAGAAAATGAGCTCCACCCACAAGAAGGATGAGGACGGTCCAGCGGATGAGACGGGGCAACTTCACCCACCCCGCGAGAAGCCCGATCAGAATGAGGAACGGAATCCAGATCATCGCAGGCCTCCTAAATTCCACCACAGTGTCAGCGCGAAGATGGTGACGAGGCTGACGAAGAGTAGAGTGAGAGCGTGCTTCGCCAGTCTGTTCGCGGTGGTATCGGGAACTTCCTCGAGATCAAAACCGAAAAACTGCACTACCAGGCGAACCAGCCACCAGAGCAGGATGAAGGCACTCATTACCATCGCCGACCCGCTACCGCCCAGAAGCCAGTCCCGATGCCACAGAGTGAGGACGGCGAAGAAGATGTGACTACCCAAGATATAGAGCGCATAAGTCAGGAACATCTCACGCATCAACGGACTAAGAACCGCAAGCTTCTCCTTCCAACGAAGGGCTTTCGGAACCCAAAAGCTGGCGATACAAAGGATCACAAGGCACCACCCGGCGAGGAGGAGTCCGAAGTCTAACAAGTCTCTCATTGGACAAAAAAAGCAGCGGCGAAGATCATCGCCAAGGTGAAGAAAACGAGGAGGAAGAAGACATCCCAAAAGCGCTCCTCCCGGCGGCGGGCTTTATCGTAATAAGTCAACTGCACCACCACGCGGCTGCCCCAGAAGACGGTGAAAAATCCGCTAACAATACGACCCATGCCCTCTTCTAACAAAAGCCCGGGACGAAGGAGACAGAGCATCGCCAAGGCGGCGATGAGCATGACGATGTAGCCGCAGTGGACGAAGAAGATCTGCCGAACCACAGAGTCCACCCCTTCCAGATGGCGCACGTATCCGAGTCGCGGTGCCGC
>CALBVA010000094.1 GCA_937969125.1 uncultured Verrucomicrobiales bacterium
GGTAAAGAGAAGAAAGAATGGGATGATTCGCCGTTTGATCGTAACCGTTTGTTCCCCCAGGCCCAAAACCAGTTGTCGGAAAATCACCAAAATCACAATTAGTCTCTGCCAATACCATCGAATGACCGGCCAAGATGCCCAGAATGAAATGCTTCACCATCATGATTAATTCAGTATAAGCATAAAATCCGGAGAAGTTGAGCGATCATTTTATATTAAAGAACCCCGGAGCAAGCTTCGGAATATTAGACCCTACTGCAAATAAATCTTCACTTTAATCAAATCCGAATTTTTACGCCAGACATGAATGGCATAAATTTTTTTTGACATAGACCTTAGTATAAAACTAACACGTGAGGTGCATACACTTGAGTTGAGATGAAATTGAGCTAAATTCATATTCAACATCTCCCCCTTGAATCCTTGAAGCTTCATTTTGTCGCCCCTCTTCTGCCCCTATTTTGTAGTCATTTTTTATGTGGTCAAACCATCGAGATTGGAAATGACCCGAACGAAGGGAGAGGGTTAGATGGATGGTCTTCGGTGATGGTAGTGGATGAGACTAGCACCTACACAAATACCTCCGGAGTGGATAAAAGTATCGAGCCGATCGGTTTCGATTTTCAAGTAGGGAGCAACCGAGGGCGAGTGACTCCCTTCCTTGTGAAGGTGAATGGCGACAATGATTTCACGGTTGTTGCGATTGGTCAGACGCGTATTTCAGGTGTTGATTATAACTCGGAAGGAGTCATTGAGTTTTCGTTTGGGAATGCGCCAGCTGCGATCATATTAGGGGATGGTGAAACTCTTGCGGCCGGCCTCATCAATGCCAACGATGATGGGAGTGAGAATGCAGGAAGCGTGGTTCCTTTCTTTAATTCAACAAATGAAATTTGGTTAAGCGGAGGCCCTAACCCCTCTAATAGTGGATCCATCGCCTTGGGTAATAGTCCAACTCCGGGAACGAATGTGATTACCTCTTTGAATCGGACCTATGCATGGGCAATTGATGTGATCATTTCCGATGCTGGAAATACCCCTCCTAGTGATATTGTCTACTCTGGGGAACAGCCTCTTCCTGGAATGATGGTTGGGACCCGTTTGGGAAGCTTTACCTCCGTTGATTCTGATTCAATGAGCCATACCTATACACTGGTGAGCAATCCAGTGGGACTCTATGCGGTCAACGGGAATCATCTTGAAATCGCCAGTTCTCCTGCGAATGCGGGAACTTCTTCGACTATCCAAGTCCGTTCCACCGACTCCGAGGGCAACATCTTTGAGAAAAATTTTACTCTCATAGTGGATAGCCAAAGCCCTCCTACGGGAATTGAACTCGATGCGTCAAGTCTCAGTGCCCTCGCGGATTCTGGAGCACCAGTTGCACTGATGAGTGCGCTTGATACGAATTCGGGAGATCAATTCAGCTACTCTCTCGTCAGTGGGGCAGGTGACGGTGACAATGGGCTTTTTTCCATTGCTGGCGATGTTCTCTCACTTTCGACATCCATTCCAACTGGCCAAAATCAGGTCAGTTTTCGTCTTCGTGTGACTGATTTGGCTGGAAGCAGCTTCGAGCGATCGTTCACCCTTCCTGTGATTCTCCCTTTGGTAAAGCTCAATGAATTTTCTGCCTCGAATAGTTCGCTTGCTGACGAGGATGGTGAGACCAGCGACTGGATTGAGATCTTCAATAGTGGTTCTTCTTGCGTGGATCTTGAAAATTGGACGATCAGCGATGATCTTGGTAACTCTAGCAGGTGGACCTTCCCTCCTACTACGCTCGCACCTGGAGAGTATCTCATCATCTTTGCGTCGGGGAAAGATAGAGCTGTTTCTGGTTCCGAACTGCATACCAATTTCGGGTTGAACTCTAGTGGCGAAACTCTCTCCCTTTACGCGCCAGGTGACTTGAATTTGGTCAGTCAATTCACCTCTCCTCCAGAACAATTTGGCGACATTACTTATGGATTTGACCCCGTGACCGGCTTGCCTGGCTATATGATGCCTACTCCCATGGCGGTCAATTCATCAGCTTTTTCAGAAGCGAGCGAAGAAGTTGAATTCAGTCACCTCCGTGGTGCCTATTCCACGGCTTTTAACCTCACCCTCTCTACTACTGGAGGAGCTCAAATCCGATATACCCTAGATGGAAGTAAACCAACCGCGAGTTCTCTTCTCTATACTGGTCCGATAAATATCACAGCCCCTACCACGGGAAGCAGAAGCGGTTTGAGAACGATCCGGGCTGCAGCTTTTAGTGCGAATGCGCTTCTTCGACCAATCGAAACTCACACCTACCTTTTCGCCGCTGATGCAGCGAATCAGTCCGATTTAACTAGTTCGATCACTAATCATTCTACCTATGGGTCATTGATCGAAAGTTCCATGACGGCTCACCCGGTGATTTCAATCACCCTGCCCACCAGAAATCTCCCAAATGGTACTGAGGCAGAAGCATCTTTGGAGTTCTTCGATCCGAACCAAGCAAACGAACAATTTCAAATCGATTGTGGTATCAGAGTTGTGGGTGGTCATTCGGTGAATTCGCAGAAGAATAACTTCCGCCTCTTTTTTCGTTCAGAATATGGGGAATCAAAATTACGTTACCCACTTTTTGAAAATCACCCTTACTCGACAGGCGCGACGGACGTCTTTGATCGACTGAATTTGCGCTCAGGTTCACATGATACTTTCTTCTGGTTAGCCAATCCTGCAAACCCGCCAAACAGCGGAGGCCCAGTGAAAGGTGATGCACTTTATGTCCGCAATCGTTGGATGTCAGACATGCAGTTTCGCATGGGTCACCCCTCGTTACACGGACAGTGGGTTCAGGTTTTCATTAACGGGAATTACCGTGGTCAGTACCACCTGATGGAGCACCCGAACCAAGATTTCCAAGCTTCTTACCTTGGCGGTGACGAAGAAGATTATGAGTTCTCAAACGGAGCGAACCCTTCGAAGACCGGATCGGACAATTGGCAGGCTTCTTGGTCGCAAGTTCAGACAGCTTCCAATTCTACGGGAGCGGTTGCGAGTGAGTGGATCGATCTCGAAAACCTCGCTGACTACATGATTTTGAGCTATTATGCGGGGAATCCGTGGGATTGGAATCCCAATCAAAATTGGTGGACAGCTGGGCCGAATCAAGCCGGAGCAGGAGGATGGAAATTCTTCGCATGGGATACCGATATCATTTTTCAAGATCCGGGGGCTAATGTCCTTTCGAAAAATGTCCCAGACGGGATCTTCTCTAACTTGATTGATGATCCTGACTTTGCCACCGTTTTCAGAGATCGTCTCTACAAACACTGTTTTAACGATGGCCTATTGGAACCAGAGAATGCTCAACTCGTATTCGATGTCCGTGCATCTGAAATTGAACTAAGCATCGTTGCTGAAACAGCTCGTTGGCAAAACAGCAGTGTGGCCAATGCCCCCTGGGATCGCGATGGGGAGTGGCTCAATGAACTCAACCGTATGAGAAATAGCTTCTTTCCTACTCGTTGTAACACTCTTCTGAATCAGATTCGAGCGAGAGGATGGTATCCAGTGGAAGCGCCTGAATTTGGGCAAAGGGGTGGACTTGTTAGCTCAGGGTTCGATCCTGCTCTCACCGCGCCTACTGGCTCCATATATTACACGACAGATGGCTCTGACCCTCGCCTGTCAGGTGGTTCGCTGTCACCCGCCGCCTCTGTCTATTCACCTGGTTCACTTTCGCTAACAGAGGCTACTCTTGTTCGCGCGAGAGTCCGGAATGGGAATGAGTGGTCGGCGATCAATGAAGCTGCCTTCGTTCTAAGTGGGACGATTCCGGCGGATGTTAGCAATCTCGCAATTACTGAGCTACACTATCATCCGGCCGACCCTAGCGCTGCTGAGATTGCTTTAGGCTTTGATGACGATGACGATTTTGAGTTCATTGAACTCACTAACTTTTCAAACCAGACCATCGATCTGACGGACCTTTCTTTCTCGTTGGGGGTCAGCTTTAATTTCCCGTCAGCTACGATCCTGTCCCCAGGTGAGAGGACCCTCGTTGTCAGAAATACTTCTGCCTTCCTCAGCCGTCACCCAGCTCTTTCCTCTATGATTGCAGGTGAGTTCTCTAGCCCATCAGGAAACCCTGATGATGAAAGGCTCTCGAATAGTGGAGAGCGTTTAGTCCTGCTTGCCGCAGATGGATCTACGATTGTTGACCTAACTTGGGATGATAAGCTTCCGTGGCCAAACGAAGCGGATGGCGATGGATACTCAATGGTTCTTCGCTCTGCACCTTCAGATGCAACAGATCCCGCAAGTTGGCGTTCGTCTTCCACGATCGACGGGAATCCTGGGGCCTCTGATAGCATCCCATTCTTCTCTGGAGTGAATCCAGTGAACTACGCCCTCGCCGATCCCAATCTTGGTATTAGATTTACTTCTGCGGGGAATGTCGAAATCAGCTACGTGGAAAATTTACAGGCTGACGATGTCGACTTAGTATTAGAACGTTCAAGCGACTTAGTTTCCTGGCAGTCAACTGATACGACCTTCGAAATCGATGACCGTGACAACAATGGTGATGGCACAATCTCGATAACCTTTAAATCTCTCAGTCCACCGACGGAAGATAAACTCTTCTTTAGGCTTAAGATCACGGTGCGGTAGTTTTGATCACACTACACGAAAAAATTTGAGAGAGGTTTCCTGAGCACGAGCTCGGGGAATTCTCTGGCGAACCGTAGTGGAGTC
>CALBVA010000095.1 GCA_937969125.1 uncultured Verrucomicrobiales bacterium
CTGGCTGGGGCCACCAAGGAGTCCGTGGTTTAGGAAGTCGAAGAGTGACCAGAGGTCGGTGAGCTTATTTTCGACAGGGGTTCCACTGAGGGCGATACGTGATTGTGCCTGGAGTTCTTTGATTGCTTTGGTCTGGCCGGATCCGGGGTTTTTGATGGCTTGGGCTTCGTCGAGAAGGACCACATTCCATGAGTGGGTGCGGAGGCTTTCCTGACGCTTGATCATGCCGTAGGTGGTGATGACGAGGTGAGGTTTGTGCTGCTTGAGGAAGGCGCCGGGATTTTCAGTAAATGCTTCGAGGGAATTTTGGCTCCGGTGCGCGATGAAGAAACGGAGTTTGGGTGAGAAGCGTTCGAGCTCTGCTCTCCAGTTTCCGAGGAGAGAGGCTGGGATAATGAGGAGAGAGGGGGCGATTTTCTTTTTCGAGCCAAGGTAGAGCGAGGAGAGAAAGGTGATGGATTGAAGGGTTTTCCCGAGGCCCATGTCATCGGCGAGGCAGGCACCGAGGCGGAGCTGGTGGAGTAAGCGCAGCCAGGCGACGCCTGCGTATTGGTAAGGGCGGAGCTCGGCCTTGACCCATTTCGAGGGATCGGTGCTTTGTTCGTCGGGATTACGAATTTGAGCTAAGAGTTTTTTGAGATTTTCACCGGGGATAACTTGGCTCCAGGAGGATGTTTCACTTTCTGGATCTTCGGGCATTAGGCCTTCTTGACCAAAGCCAGCGAGCCAACGCATGCCTTCGGCAAAGGTGACTCCATCGGCGTGAGCAGCCTGCACTTTTTCCCAATGATCGAGCACTTCTTTGAGGCGTTCACGATCAACTTCAACCCATTGCCCTTTGAGTTGAATGAGACTCTCTTCAGCATTCATGACATCTCGCCATTCAGCAGGGGTGAGCTGCTGGTCGCCGAGAGCGCCGCTGAGGGAAAATTGCATCATGGCGTCGAGTCCGAGTTCGCCAGGTTTATCAGGGTCCAAAGAAACCTGCACTTGCGGGCGACGGGTGGAGCGCGATTTCCACCAATCTGGAAGGCGTAGGGCGAGACCGCTGTCCTCATAGATGGAAGCTTGGGAGAGAAAGGTATGAGCTTGCTTGGCGGTCCAGATTTGTGGTTTGAAAATTTGGCGTGATTCAAATAAGTCGCGAATTAAGGAGGAGTGTTCGCAGCAGAGTTTGACGGGTTCCAGAAGATGGCGGAGGTCATCTGGTTGTTGTGCGTATTCCTGGAGTGCTCGGGCGAGGGGGATATGTTTAAGTTCGCCGGTCTCAGAGAGGGCCTTGGCGTAGGTCGCGAGGAAGGCAAAAGGTTGCTCGGGATTTTTTTTATTTTCAGCGAGATGAAAAGTGACACGCCCGAGACCATGCCAGAGAGGGTTAAGGCTCGCGAGATAAGCCTCAGCATCCAGATTGAGTTCTGTCATTTCGGCGATGAAATGAGAGGCGAAGGATGACCAAATGGTTTCTAACAGATCCAAGGTGAGTCTCTCAGATCCAGGGCTGGGCGGATAGCTAAGCAGCCTCTCCATACGTGAGGCTTTTCCCCAAATGGGGATTTCCTGAGGTTTGCGCGAGCGCGCCCATTTTTTAACACAA
Organism: uncultured Verrucomicrobiales bacterium; assembly: GCA_937969125.1. Taxonomy (GTDB): domain Bacteria; phylum Verrucomicrobiota; class Verrucomicrobiia; order Verrucomicrobiales; family Akkermansiaceae; genus SW10. Next base: position 1,595 of record CALBVA010000095.1, read on the forward strand.
AGGCTGGCGACCTCTTGCCAGTAGGTGAGTGTTTCGGGGAGGGTGAGCTTGAGAGACTTTGAGACGAGCTCCTTGAGTCCATCATTGGTAGATATTTCAAAGGCTTTCTGAATGCGCTTGCAGGCGGCTTCATTGAGAGAGGACGCGGAGTCGGGAGTTCGTTCGAGTTGAAGATTTCCGGTCGGCGTGATGATGAGAATCATGAGCGAGGTTTCCTATAGATGAAGGAGCAGAAGATGGACGAACTTTATGAGAAGACAATCCCGGGATATTTCAACCGGATGTGCAGTCTGGAGCACTTCATGAAGGAGCTAAAAGAGAGGTTCAGCAGATGGTTCAACAAACGGCACGGGCGCCAGGGAAGGAGGTATTGGCGACGTGGGATGGGCGCTTCGGGAAGGCGGTTGTTCTTTGGTATCAAAAGCTCGCTTCCCGAGGGGGCGTTTTCCAGCGGTCAATTAAAGTCAGAGGTGAGAATGGACTGTCGATCTTGAGGGGGCATCACGAGAGTTTGCCTCCTTTGGGGCGGCACGCGTTCACGCCTGTGACACATTCGCTGGCCATATTAGTTAAGTTCTGTTAGCTTCCTTCTTGTGAACCTCCCCACCGAAACCGGCGGCATTGTCCTGGCTCTCCAGGTCGTGCTCGGGTTTGTTGGTTTGTTGGTGATGGTGGAGCGAATGATCTTTTTCCAACACGCCCGTAGCCGGGTGGCGGATCTCCTTCTGGGGATTACGAATCATGTGCGGAAAAAGGCTTATGCGGAGGCTCTTCATGAGGCATCGCGGGCGCGCGGACCGGAGGCCCGGGTCGTCCATTCAGTGTTGATGCGCCATCATCTGGATCGCACGAATCTTCGCGAGATCGCGCAGGAGGCGGGACAGTTAGAGGTGCCGCGGATCGAGAGAAATTTACGTGTCCTGCTCGGCGTGGCGATGCTCGCCCCGATGTTGGGCATGTTTGGCACGGTCTTAGGACTCATTGAAGTTTTCATGAAGGTTGGCGAGTCCGAGGGGACAGTGGCTCAGACTGCGCTAGCGAGTGGTCTCTATCAGAGTCTGACTTCCACTGCGATGGGGCTGGCGATCGCAATCCCGTCCTACCTGATTTATCTCTACCTCTATGGGAAGGCGAAGCGCATTCTGCATCGGCTGGAGCGTGCGGGAATCGAGGCGGTGAACATCGTCTGTGACAGCCGCGAGCACGACCGAATCGTGTCCTTCCGCGAGGGTCGCGAGGAAGTGGAGAAGCAGCCGACGCCGAAGGCTTCTGCAGTGAAGTCGGTGAAGAAAGCCGATTCCAAGGAGCCCTGATTCTGTTAATCCATCCCTCGCCATGAAGCTCGACATGTCCATTCCCGAACGCCCCGGTTGGATCTTTGTTCTGCCCGGTTTCGATTTTCTCTGCCTCCTCCTGGCCTTGGTGATGCTGACCGGAGTGGTTGTGCGCGAGAGTTATATTGAGGTGAAATTGCCCCCATCCGAGTTTCGCGGAGTCCGACTCGGAGACGAGAACCCGGTGGTTATTATCTTGAAATCGACTGCCGCCGGTCCGGTCTATTATGTCGGTGGTCAGAAGGTGACGCCGGAGAATCTCTCCTCCAGTATCGAATCGGAGGCGAAAAACCGCTCGACCGATCTGGTGGCGATCCGTCTAGAAGAGAGCGTGACCACGGCGCAGCGGCAGGATCTCATCGATGTCATCGCGAGGCTGAAGTTTCGCATTTACGAGGGAATGCGCAGTCGCGACGTCGAATAACCTGATCACTTCATAACCTCGGCCCTCCCTCCGCCATGTTCCGCAAACGCAAGCTCCTCCGCGACCGCGCCGCCGGTATGGTTTTTGATTGGCGGCGAGGGCATGGCACTACCTACCGGCTTCTTTTTGCGGCGGTGGTCTCAGCATCATTTTGGGGAGCGCTCTTCGGCTACGTACAGATTCGTCAGACCAAGTCTATTCCGCTGGTCGATGCGCCCATCGATCTCACCGTGGTGAATCTCGATTCCCCGCAGAATCGCTGGCTCGCTGAGATTATGGATCGGGAAGCTCTTTTCCACGAGCGGTGGGACGTTTCTGCATCCAGAGCACTGGATCGTGAAATCGAACGTGCCAGTGGTTCATTAAAGGTGGCGCCCTATGTTCCGCGGCTTAGTGAAATTCCACCTTTTCTTCCGCGGCCCTCATTGATCAATCTTCCTGGTCGTGGTCCGGGAAGTCTGCCTCCACCGGAGGAGGTGGCACCAGTGATATTTGCCAGCCCGCCGGTCGATTGGTGGGTCGAGTTCCGCGCCATCGATGGAGCGCCAAATTGGGGTGGATTTTCCTTCCGATGGCCGGATCAGAAGGCCGCGCTAAGTGAGGGGGAGACTTGGACGGTTCTCATTGGGCTGGATTGGCAGGGAGGGATCGTGACCTCGACGGCCTGGGAGGATGCCGCTGATCCCCGCACGCCCTTCATTCTGGAAAAAGTGAGGGAGTCCAATTTTCCCCGACTTCCAAAAGAGGGCCCGCTCCGCTGGGTGAAGATTGAGGCCCGGATCTACAACCAATCAGTCCGCAACTAATCCTCCACCCATCGTGACTCTCTCGCTACCACAGCTCCTGTTGGTCATTCCACTGCTCGCTTTCGCGTGGCTTTTGATCGACTGGTTTTTCGGGTGTCTGCGTGACCGTGGGGAGGAGCGCAGGATGCGGAAGTCATCGCGAGTCTGTCACCTTTGCAATAAGCGCTATCGGGAAAGTCGTCGCACGAAGATTTCTGAGTGTCCTGACTGCGCTGCTAAAAAGGTCCGGGGGGGGCACCGGAAGTTGGGTTAGATTGACATCGGCCACATAGCGCAGTGGCGGTGGTTAGCAGGGGATCACCGAGCCGTAAACGAGTGTCTCGAAGGTGTTACCTTCTTTGTCGAGGCGGACATTGCCATTCTGATCATCAGCCCAGTGCATGAGTTCGTGGAGGAGGGTGACACCGACGGCATAGACCCGACCTCCGCGGGCTTGGCGGATGCCACGGCCAGCTTCGAATTCCTCCACTACCGTCTTTGAGATGTTGAGGGTGTGTGAACTGATACCGGGTCTAA
>CALBVA010000096.1 GCA_937969125.1 uncultured Verrucomicrobiales bacterium
TTTCTCGAATATGCCATCGGCACCTCCGACCAGGAGGTCACCGCCCTCACTCCACCATCGGAAAATACCTTCCGCTACACCCAGCGGAGTGACCTGCGAAATGCCACCGTGCAGGTCGAGGTTAGCATTGATCTCATCGACTGGACTACTGAGGGAGTCTCCGAGATCTCACGCGTCCCCGGTGAAGACGGACTTGACCAGATCGAAGTCTCATTGCCCCCTACTTCAGAGAAATGTTTCACCCGCCTTATTCTGGTACGACCGTAGTTTAGGTTCCGAAGCAGGGCCTTCTCAGAAGAGAAAGACGAGGATTATTCGCTTCCGTTCACAGATTACACATGTGCCGAATGCCAAAAAGGCTATGAAAGGCTCGAAGGGCTTCCGATGTGGTATAAAAGAATCGTCGGATGGCCAGCGAAGTCTGAGTAAAAAGCGACCGAAGAGTTAGGCTGCTTTTCCTTGGTTTCTGGGTAGTTGCCAATATCCCTGCATGTAGTAGGCGTAGGCGGACCAGAGGGTGAAGATGGTCGCGAGGAGGGTGGGCCAGATGAGATCGATGGGCGTGATCTTCAGCATAATCCAGCCCATCGCGATCATCTGCGTAACCGTGCAGACCTTGCCAGTCCAGTGCGGGATGATAGGGACCTTGCGATTGATGAAGTAGAGGATCCAGATGCCGACGATGATTTCCAGGTCCCGCGCGATCACGAGAAGGATGAACCAGACGGGTAGGTGCCAATCGATCCCCCAGTTTACGAAGGTGGCGGTGAGGAGGCCAGTCATGAGGAGCGCCTTGTCCACCAGCGGATCCATGATCGCGCCGGCGAGTGATTTCTGGTCAAAGCGTCGTGCAATCCAACCGTCCACGCCGTCCAGCACGGCGGCCAGGGTGTAAGTGCCCACCGCGAGCCAGCGGAGCGATTCCTCGGCGGTTCCGGCATCCACTGAGCGGCCGTAGCGGATCGCGAACCAAGCGAAAACCGGGATCAGCAGTAATCGAATGAGGGTGATCAGAGTGGCAAGAGTCACAGGCGGCGCGGCTTTTTAGTGGACATTCTCTTCAGCGGCAATTGAAAGAACAGGCATGACGCCGACCGAACTGACGGAAATCCTCGCGGAAGCGGGTGTGGTTCCCTCGAAAAAGCTGGGGCAGAATTTCCTCATCGACCAAAATGTCGCGGAGTGGATCGCCAATCAGCTGGACCTCCATCCCGACGATACGATCGTGGAAGTCGGTCCCGGCACCGGGGCTCTCACCGAACACGTGGTGGGAAAAGTGGCCCGTGTCATCTTGGTGGAGTTCGACCGTCGACTTGCGGAATACCTCACGAAGAAGTTTGCCGACCGTTCGGAGGTCATGGTGATCAATGCCGATGCGGTGCGCATCGATGTGAGGCCCTTCTTCGCGCACAAGAGTGTGAAGCTTCTTGGGAATCTGCCCTATTCCGCTGGTGGTGCTATTCTCCGCAACTTCCTAAGGGGGCCTTCGCCATTCAAGAAGGCAGTGCTAATGCTGCAGAAGGAAATGATCGATCGCATTCTCGCCCCGCACGGGTGCAAGGACTATGGAGTGCTGACGCTGCGGATGCAGTGCGAGTGGCAGGGGGAGCCGGTCAAGGTGGTCCCGCCAAGTTGCTTCATCCCGAGACCCATGATTGATTCCACGGTGATGACATTGGAGCCGCGGCAGGCCGCCCTGCCGGTGCATGATCGGAGGCTCTTTGATGAACTCGTCCGCCGCGGCTTCGCACAGCGCCGGAAGCAGCTCCGGAAGAACCTTCCCGATGGGCTCGATTGGGAAGTGCTGAGTCGCGATCTCGATCTCTCACCGACCGCGCGAGCAGAGGAGCTGAGTCTGGAGGATTGGGTCAATCTCACCCGTCACGCCGACCCGTATTTTACGAAAGAGGAAGGGCAGGGGGATGACGAGATGCTGAATATTGTGGATGAGAATGATGAGGTGATTGGGACGGAGAGGCGGGATGTCATTCACCGCGATGGACTCACTCATCGGGCGGTGCACATTTTCGCGCTGAATAAGCACGGCGAAATCTTTCTCCAGAAGAGGTCGCGATTGAAAGACAAGTGCCCGGGGCTCTGGGATTCCAGCGCGGCGGGGCACGTCGATGCTGGCGAGGACTATGCTGTCTGCGCGGTACGCGAATTGGAGGAAGAGCTGGGCCTCACAGCCGATATCACGGAACTGAAGGAGGTCGGAAAACTCGGTGCCCACGCCAACACCGGTTGGGAACATGTGAGGCTCTACGCCACGCTGGTGGAGGGGGCAATTCGCTTCCCTTGTGTGGAAATCGAGTATGGGCAGTTCTTCACGATGGAGCAAATCGAGGCGTGGGTGACTGCGGTACCGGAGGATTTTGCACCGGGGTTTATTTCCTGTTGGAAGCTTTGGAAGGAAGAGAATCCGGGAAGGTTTGAGTGATTGATCTCTGGTGTGTGAGCCCGTTTGTCGGGATTCGTCAGCGAACCATACGATGATGAAAAGCGTTTCGCCTTTCGGGCGATTACTAAACCGTGCCGAAGATCCGGTCCCCGGCGTCGCCGAGGCCGGGGACGATATACCCGTTTTCATTCAGGCCATCATCCAATGTGCCACAGGTTACCGGGACATCGGGGTGCCGCTCGGTCAGCAGGGAGAGACCCTCTGGACTGGCCACCAGGCAGACGAAGTGTAGGTGACGGGCTCCATTCTCCTTCAAACCCGCAAGTGCTGCGGCTGCACTGCCACCGGTCGCGAGCATGGGGTCCAGGACAATGACTTCCGCTTCCGCGAGTTCGGCAGGGAATCTTTGGAAGTAGATTTCCGGCTCCAGGGTCTCTTCATTTCGCGCCATGCCGTAGTGGGCGATTGAGGCCTCTGGAAGCATCTGGTGGAAGGCATCACTCAGGCCCAATCCCGCCCGCAGAATAGGGACGAGCACGATGGGCCGCGCGAGCTTTCTCCCCGTCATCTCCGTGAGCGGAGTGGTCACGGCCTGAGGCGCGGTGTCGAAATTTTCCGTCGCCGGAAGCACCAGGAGACGCGCGATGTCCGCAACGTAGCGGCGGAATTCGTGTGGTGGACAATCGACCGAGCGCAGGCGAGCCATGCGATCGGCGATGAGAGGGTGTTGTCCGAGATCAGGCATTGATTAAATGTCGGAATTTGAAGGAAGCCACTTCCGCAGGGTAGGGACGGAGACGCCGAGAATGTGGGCTGCTTCCTTGGGATCATGGTCGGATTGTTCCAGCGCATGGCGGATGAGCTCGTCCCGTGCGAAGCCGAGTGCATTTTGAGAGTCTCGCGAAGCGACCTCAATGATCACCGCGAGGGCGTCATCCAGCGAGGCGGTGGAGCCGGCCGGACTGCGACCGATGGGGATGTCATCGGGAAGGAGGATGTCATTGGAGGCGAGAGCACAGGAGCGGGCCATCGTGTTTTCCAGCTCGCGGACATTGCCGGGCCAGTTGTGCTTCTGAAGGTGCTCGATCGCTTCGCCGGTGAGGCGCATGCGTGCAGTGCCATTACGCCGGGCAATGCGATCCAGGAAAAACTCGGCGAGCAGTGGGATGTCTTCCTGACGCTCTCGTAGCGGCGGAAGCTCCACCTCCACGACATTGAGTCGGTAGTAAAGATCCTCGCGGAAGCGACCCGCGCTCACCTCCGCCGCGAGGTCCTTATTGGTCGCGGTGACGATGCGGACATCGGTTTTCAGCATCTCATTTGATCCGACACGCGAGAAGGTGCCGTCCTGCAGAACGCGGAGCAGCTTCACCTGCACGCTGGCGGGGAGGTCGCCCACTTCATCGAGAAATAGAGTGCCTTCATGGCAGTCCTCGAAGCGTCCCGAGCGCTTGGCGATCGCTCCGGTGAATGATCCTTTCTCGTGACCAAAGAGTTCCGATTCCAGGAGATTATCCGGGATGGCCCCGCAGTTAATTACGAGCATCTCCTTCTTCCGGCGCGGGCTGTAATTGTGCACCGAAGTGGCGATCAATTCCTTTCCTGTCCCGCTCTCGCCGGTCACCAGGACGGGAGCATCGGACTGGGCGACGCGTCCCACGATCTTCATGACATCCTGAAGAGGGCGCGAAACCCCGATGATGGTTGACTTGCCCGTGAGGCCCGGTTTCTCGCCACTGGAGGGGCCGACCTCTCGACGCTGGTCGATAGTCTGCATCGCCGACTCCACGACCGGTCGCAGCTCGAAGGCCAGTGATTCCTTCCGCAAGACATCGTGCGCGCCCTTCTGGGTGGCCTCGATAATTTGGCTGGTGGTCGGAGAAACGGCGGTGAGGATCACGATGGTTTCCTGCGAGGCGGCGCGGATCTTTTGGGTCAATTCCACCCCGTCAAAGGGCTCCAGTTTTAGGTCGCAGATGACGAGATCGACCGACGTCTTCGCGACGACTTTCACCGCCTTTTCCGCGTTGTCGCAACGGAGGATTTTTACCCCCTTGGCGGAGAGGTGTTTGGTGGCCCACTCGAGGTAATCGAGATCGGGGTCAACCAAGAGAAGCTGATGTTCCGTGGGTGTGCTCACGTGTGTAGAGATGTGTTTAGACTCTGCCGAACCTGCGGTGGCGGCGAGAATAATTTTCAATGGCCTCGCGGAAGTCCGCTTTATGGAAATCAGGCCAGTTCTTCGAGGTGATGTAGAACTCGGCGTAGCTCAGCTGCCAAAGCAGGAAGTTAGAGAGTCGCAACTCGCCGGAGGTCCGTATGAGAAGATCGGGGTCAGGAAATTCAGCGGTATCGAGATGCGCAGCGATGGTGTCATTGCCAATTTCGCCTGCGTCCAGCTCCCCGGACTGCACCTTTACCGCAATGCGGCGGGTGGCATCGGCGATTTCCTCCCGGCTTCCGTAGGAGAGCGCGAGGATGAGGGTGATCCCGGTGTTGTCCTTTGTCTCGGCCATCACCTTTTCCAATTCTGCCCGACAGGAGTCAGGCAGGCGGTGGGTCTGGCCGATAGCTTTTAGGCGGACGTTTTTCTTCGCAAATTCCCGGGTCTTCGTCTTCAGAAAGCGCTCCAGCAATTTCATGAGTGCTTCGATTTCCTTCTCCGGGCGATTCCAGTTCTCCGAGGAAAAGGCATAAAGGGTGAGGAATTCGATTCCCATTTCCTGGCAGACATCGACCGCTTCCCGCACCGTTTCCGCTCCCGCGCGGTGGCCCGCTTTGCGAGGCAAGCCTCGGGACTTTGCCCAGCGTCCGTTGCCGTCCATGATGACGGCCAGGTGGCGGGGGACTTCGGGATGAGTAGGCATGGCCATGTCCGCGGAATTCGCGGGAATGGGGTTCTAGCGGATGATAGTCTGCTCGCGATCTGGACCTACGCCAACGTAGGAAACCGGAGCACCAGTCAATTCCTCGATTCTAGCCAGGTAGTCCTTGGCCAGTTGCGGGAGGTCTTCATACGAACGGCACTTCGTGGTGTCTTCTTTCCAGCCGGGGACCTCTTGATAAATCGGGGTAATGAGGTCCCAATACTCGCGCTCGGCGGGCGGGTATTCGTGAATCTCACCGTTGATATCGTAACCGACACAGATCTTGATCGTCTCGCGCTCGTCCAGCCCATCGAGGATGGTCACGGCGAGATCGGTCACGCCATTCACCATGACGGCGTAGCGGATGAGCACGGTATCCAGCCAACCGCAGCGACGCGGCCGGCCTGTGGTGGCTCCAAACTCCATTCCACGCGAGTGGAAGAACTCCGCGATGTCGTCATTCTGTGCCGGGAATGGCCCTGACCCCACGCGGGTGGTGTAGGCCTTGCAGACGCCGACCACGCGATCGATGGCGTGCGGTGGCACACCCGATCCGGTGCAGGCTCCGCCGGAGGTGGTATTGGACGAGGTGACAAAGGGATAAGTCCCGAAGTCGATATCGAGGAAGGTTCCCTGCGCACCTTCGAAAAGAATGACCTGACCTTTCTTCCAAGAGTTGTGAATCACCGGGATGACATTGGAAAAGTGCGGGCGGAGACGGTTGATCGCGTCTTCTACCTCGGCGTAAACCTTCTCGGTTTCAAAGGTCGGGAGATCGTAATAGGCCAGCGTGCGGTTCGCTTCCTCGAGGCGTGTCTCAATGAGTTCCTTCGCCTTTGCGGGATCACGGAAGTCGGCCAATCTCAACCCGATCCGGTTCGCCTTGTCGGCGTAGGTCGGGCCAATGCCGCGCTTCGTGGTGCCGATCTTTTTGTCCCCGAGAGACATCTCCCGCGCAGCATCCAGCTCGCGGTGATAGGGGAGCACGACGTGCGCACGATCTGAGATGAGGAGCTGGTCCGGCGTGATGGGCACGCCTTCTTTCTCGAGGTCTTCGATCTCCTTGCAAAGCCCGATGGGATCCATCACCACGCCATTTCCGATGACGCACTGTTTTCCCCAGAGGATGCCGGAAGGGATGAGGTGAAGGACGTATTTTTTACCCTTCGCGATCACGGTGTGACCGGCGTTATTGCCTCCCTGGCCGCGCACGACGAGGTCTGCTTCTTCGGTCAGGAAATCAACGATCTTCCCCTTGCCTTCGTCGCCCCACTGGAGGCCGCAAATGATGGTGTTCATTAGAAATTCAGGTGCTTATTTCGCCGATTCAATGAGCGCCACGAATTCGTCGAAGAATCCCTTGTCGTCATTCGGCCCCGGAGCAGCTTCGGGGTGGTGTTGCACTGAAAAGACTGGGTCCTTCGTGCTTCTCATTCCTTCCACGGTGTTGTCGTTGAGATTGAGGTGAGTCACTTCCACGTAGTCGGGGAGGGACTGGTCATCTGTCGCGAAGCCGTGATTCTGCGCCGTGATCGCGACCTGTCCGGTGCGCAGATCTTTGACGGGATGATTGCCCCCGCGGTGGCCGAACTTCAGCTTATAAGTCGTCCCGCCATAGCAGTGAGTGAGAATCTGGTGACCGAGGCAGATCCCGAAGACGGGTTTCTTGCCGATGATCTTTTTCACTTCCTCATGGATGTCGGTGAGCGCAGCCGGGTCACCGGGGCCATTGGACAAAAAGACGCCGTCAGGATCTTTCGCCAGGACTTCTTCAGCCGGGGTGCGGGCGTTGACCAATTCCACCTCGAATCCCGATTGGCGGAGTGAGCGGAGGATATTACGCTTAATACCGAAATCGTAAGCCACGATGCGATATTTCACCGGCGGGAGCTCAATGTAATTCGTCTCTTGATTTGTGGTCACGCTAGGAATGGTCCAGAGGCGGGACTCGCCTTCCCAGACATAGGGTTCCTTGGTGGAGACTTCTTTTACAAAGTCGCTGCCTGCCATGGGTGGGGCGTCCTTAGCTGCTTGAATGGCTTCCTCTTCAGTTAATTCGGTCGTAAGCACGGCACGCATCGCACCCTGCGAGCGCAGATGCTTTGTGAGGGCGCGGGTATCGATATCCTCGATACCGATGATTTTGTGCTCCTCGAAATACTCCGCGAGCGATTGATGGGAGCGCCAGGACGAGGGGACTTCGCAGAGTTCCCCGATCACGAAGCCGCGCACATGCGGTGCGCCTGATTCGGCGTCTTCCGGGTTCACTCCGTAATTTCCTTGGAGTGGATAGGTCATGGTCACAATCTGTCCGCGGTAGGAAGGATCAGTAATGATCTCCTGATACCCCGTCATCGAGGTGTTAAAACAGATCTCGCCGGAAGTTGTTCCGGTATGACCAAAGGCACGTCCGCTAAAAGTGCGGCCGTCTTCGAGAGCGAGGATGGCGTTCGTCAAGGCGGGCGGATTAGAGGGTAGGGCAAGGCACTAGGCAAGCGGATCTTTTAGCGGCTCGGTGACATGAGGATTTCGGGTTTTTCAGCATGATGCATTGAGATCATGTCCATTTACCCAATCTTTACCCGGTAATGATCGCCTCATGAGGTGGCCGCGATCTATGGTGACCAATGTCAAAGACGTTCCGCATCCTCTTTCCGATCATCGCGATGGTGACAGTCGTCATGTGGTTCATAATCTTGGCGCTTCCCGAGCAATCTCATCTCGGGACATCGAGCGAAGGACGATCGGATAGGCGGATCGAGCCGCCGCCCGACTCCCGCTTCCGTAGCTCAGCGCCTTCTGCCAATCGCTCTTCAAATCCAAGCCCCAGCCAGCTTGATCTTCGCCGTCTCCAGGCGGCCTACCTCGATTTTGGAACGCGCCACCAGCCGCCACGTAGTTGGAATGATGAAGATTACGAACTGGCCCGGGACGCGATGGAGTCGTTGGGAATTAGCGCGGAGATGATCCGACTTCTTCAGTTCCTCTCGGAAAACTCGCTGACTACGATTCATATCGAGCAGGCAATCAGGGCCGAAATCGCTTCCTTGGACCCGTTGGTAGCTACCGCCGCTCGTGAGGAACTCATTGCCATCTCAACTCCAGAGGGGGACCATGGTAATGTTCATCGTAATTTTTTTCATGCTGCCGGGAAGGCCTGTCCATCTGAATTCTTCAGCGATTTTCTGGCCTCCATCAAGGATCCCGGTGCTGTTGAAAAAGCCATTCTCGGTCACAGCGAGGCTTTGTCCAAGAGTGACCCTGTCGCCGCCTTTGAAATGATTATGGA
>CALBVA010000097.1 GCA_937969125.1 uncultured Verrucomicrobiales bacterium
ATGTGATACACGATGGAAGCGGAGACAATGCTACCTGTCTTTTTCTCGGGTGGATCGTCGGCCCAGTTTGCTGGATGATCGCCGGAGTCTTTTTAACAAAACGAGCTGCAGATAACGACCATGCAAACTCTCGCACCAACCAGTACTGAATAAAGGGCACCTCCGGCAACCTCAGTCTGGCGCGATCCCTTCAGATCGGTTAAACCGGGGGCATGAGATTTCGTCGTCCCGGGAGCGCGCAACAGGATCTTTTCAGCCAGATTAATCACGCCCAGCGTATTGCCACCAAAGTTACCCCGCTCGATAAGCTCGCCGCTACCGTCGATTTCGAATTCTTCCGCGACAGCCTGCTCGACATCCTTGGCTACCGCGACCGAGTCGACAAAGGCGGTAATGCTCCCTTCGACCCTGTCTTCATGCTGAAGCTCCTCGTCTTGCAAAAATTCTACAACCTCTCAGACGAAGCTCTCGCCTACGAGATCACCAACCGCTTTGACTTCATGCGCTTCCTCTCGATCGCGCCAGGAGATCGCACTCCAGATGGCAACACCGTCTGGGACTTCAGGGAAAAACTTGGCCCCGAAGGCGTGCGGCAACTTTTCCAAGGTCTCGATGATGAACTCGCCGCGCGGGGCGTGGTTGGCAAGGAGGGCGTCAGTGTGGACGCCTCCTTCGTGGACGTGCCCCGCCAGCGCAACACACGCAAAGAAAACGCCGCGATCAAAGCCGGTGAAATTCCCGACGGCTGGGAAGACGACGATCAGGCAAATCGGCTGAGTCAAAAAGACCTCGATGCACGCTGGGCCAAGAAGAACAATGAGACTCACTACGGTTACAAGAACCACATCAAGGCCGACAACGAAACGAAGCTGATACGGACTTGGCTGGTGAGTGGGGCCAATGAGCACGACAGCCGCTGCCTCATCGATTTACTCGATGAAAACGATCAATCCCTACATGCCGACAGCGCATACCGGAGTAAGGAGATCATGGGTCACCTTCGACAGCTGAAGATCAAGGCACATATCTGTCAGAAAGGCCAAAAGGACAAGCCGCTGACCTCGGCCCAAAAGCGGGCAAATCGGATCAAGTCAAAGATCCGTGCTCGCGTAGAACACATCTTCGGAGCGATTGCCCAGATGGGAGGAGATCGTCTCCGAAGTATCGGAATCTTTCGAGCAGTGAGCCAAACGGGGCTCACGAACCTAACGACAAACCTGCGCCGCTGCAGCCAATTGGGAGTCCAGATTGGCTAAAGCGAGCCGCCTACCCCAAGATTAGAACCAGAAAACCGGAAGAAATTTGCACTCTATCAGGCCCTGCTTGCCACGAGGAAGAACCTGAAGAAGAGAAATAGCCTCTTCATAGAGGTCTGCCCCCTCGGCATTCAACGAAAATTCGCGAGAAAGTCATAAGGTGCTCGCGAACTGAGTTGTCGGAGGTGCCCTAAAATTTAGAGTGATAGATATTTTTTAATCTTAGACTTAGACTACTCTGAACACCTCTACAATGCGGGGGATGCCTGCGGGTGTGATTTTAAGTGACGTTATTTCAGTTCGCGAGCGATTCCCAGAACGAGTTCCATTGTTGATTAGCCTGAATGACTTTGAGGTGAGCCATCGTCTCGGCGTTTTCTGCTTTCCACCACGCTCCCGGTCTTTTGAGCCGAGCTTGTAGAACGCTCCGGTGACCACTTTCCACCGCTCCAGATCCAATCTGGTAATTTTTCTGCAAGGGCCTCGTCGTATCCCAATTGGTCTTTACGGTTTTCAAGGTAGTTCGCCGCAATAGACAGCGCCGAGTTTTCGTTCCTATGTGCCGCTGACAAGCGGTGAAGCTCTCGAATGACTTGAGTGCTCTTCCCGTTTTTAAGTTCGCGCTTCTTTGCTGGGAACCATGATTGCTCGGCGATCCACGGGGCACTGGAAGTCTATCAACGTCCAGTCCATGCGAAGCGACCCTTGGTCTCCGCACTAGTTCGCGATGCGGTCGGTGCTGCGGTGGTTAATGATGATCTCGATGTCGTTTGCCTGTTCGATCGGGAACACGGCGGGCGGGGAAACGCCGTTGTCGATGACACTGAGCCTGACCTCCCAATCGGTGGCGGCGACGCTGCGGTCGGCGAAGTTGTTCGTCTCGAATCCATCGGCCACTCCCGCGGCACTGGCGGCGGGAGTACCAGTATCGGTGACCAGGGCGGTGACACTGCCGTCGAAGAGGCTGTCGGCGTACTGCTCCGGCGGGAAGACACCGTCGCTGAGGAGGTAACTGCGGACATCGTAGGGAACGAGTTCGTCGACAACGCGGTCCGGGCGGGATGGATCCTCGATCCGGCCGAGCCGGACGCGGCGGACGAAGGTGGTCCCGCCGTAGCTAATGGTGTTGTTGCCGAGCTCCGAGAAATTGCCTCCGAAATCTCCGTGGATGTGCAGCTTGACCCAGTTGATCTTGTCGAGGGCGACCCCGAAATCAGAGACCTCATACTGGCCGGTGCCGGGGTTGAATTCGTGGACGACGCCGCGGAAGAACGAGTTCAATGGCAGGGTGCGCAGCGTGTGGAACGGGATCGAAACGACCCGGCCGTTTTTGCTCCCGTCCCGAAGTTGGACGAGTTTCGA
>CALBVA010000098.1 GCA_937969125.1 uncultured Verrucomicrobiales bacterium
CCGCCGATGTCGATATTCTCGATCGCCTCTTGCAGAGTCACACCTTCCTTCGCGATGGTTTGCTCGAAAGGGTAGAGATTGACTACCACCAGATCGATGGTCGGGATATCATGCTTCTTCCCCTGCTGCACGTGGTCATCGGAATCACGACGCTGTAAGAGCCCACCATGCACCTTCGGGTGGAGGGTCTTCAAGCGTCCCTCAAAGAGTTCAGGCGCGCCGGTGTAGTCCGCGACATCGATCACAGGGAGCCCGGCTTCGCGGAGGGCGGCTGCCGTGCCGCCGGTGGAGAGCAGCTCGACGCCGAAGTCTTCATGGAGGGACTTCGCAAAATCAACTAATCCGGATTTATCGGAAACCGACAGGAGCGCGCGTGAGATCGCCATAATAGTGTGAGGTTTTTCGAGCTGAAGCAGCCCGACCGAGGGCTAAGGCAGAGCCTCCGCAGGAGCAAGGGGAATATCAGGCGGTCACTGTGAATAAGTCTCGCCAAAGAGGAACCGGAGTGGCGATTTTCAGAATCCTTCACGCTTTTCCTAGCGGATTTTCGCAGTGGAGATTAGTATCCCCCTTATGAAAATTCTTTGGCTTCTTTTATTCATCCCTCTTTTCACAAATTGCGGCTCCAGCAATGATTCCTCCCGCCCGCTTTCGTTACTGCAGAGCCCGGCGCGTGCCTCAGCCTGGGGTTCGCCGACCAAAGTGAATACGGCGAATGGGTATCGCCTGACCTATACCAATCCCTCCAACTCACGAGAAAGTGTCATGATTGAGGGATCGCACAACCTCTTCCCCTCCTTCTTCTATCCACCTCACGTTAAGGGACGTAGCGGTGCTGCTGCCGCCCAAGTCTGGCGATATGCCGAAATAGAGGGAAAGAAAGTCCGCTGGTATCAGGCTGCCGCGGCCAATGACACCTTCGGGGATCAATTCCGCGTGGTGGGCTTTGATCTCACCGATCGTCAGGGTGGTTCGGGAAATTACCGCATCCTAACCCAAGGTCCGGAAAACAAGGTGCGAGGCTGGATTTCCGAGCTACGCTTGCGCCCATAATGACCGGACCTCAGACCGCTTTCATCACCGGAGCCAATGGTGGCATTGGCTCCGCCCTCGCCCGCAAGCTCGCCTCAGCAGGGACCAAGCTCGTCCTCGCCGGGCGAAATACCGCCGCCCTCGAAGCTCTCGCCTCAGAGATTGGTGCCAAGGCCCTGATCTGCGACTTCACTAATCCAGAAGAGGTCGGAATCTGTGTCACTGCCGCTTTGGAAGAACTTGGGACAATTGAGGCCGCCGCACACTGCATTGGCTCCATTCTCCTAAAACCGGCCCATCTGACCTCGGTGGACGATTGGAAGGCGGTCATGGATACAAATCTCAATTCCTCCTTCTACCTGCTGAACAAGCTCGCCCGCCCTATGATGAAAGCCGGCGGCTCGATCGCCTTCGTGACCTCCATCGCGGCGGAAAAAGGACTTTCGAACCACGAGTCCATTGGAGCCGCAAAGGCTGGATTGGCCGGACTTACCCGCTCTGCTGCCGCGACCTATGCGAAGAACCAACTCAGGGTGAATTGCATCGCACCGGGGCTCGTCGATACCCCGCTGGCCGCTCCGATCACCGGAAACGAGGCGGCGAGGAAATTCTCCGAAGCGATGCACCCCCTTGCCCGTCTCGGCACTGCGGAGGAAATCGCCAATGCCCTCTTCTTCCTGCTCTCCCCCGAGAACACCTGGATCACCGGCCAATCGCTCTCGGTTGACGGCGGTCTCTCTTCGCTCCAAGTGAAGTAAGCGCTCGGAAAGCCAAAGGCTGTCAAGCGCCTCCGTGAAGCGGAGCTTTTCATCACCGGACGCTTCACTCCAGCACTCAAAGGGCTTCGCCCTAGCTGCCAGATACGCCTTATTAGGGAGCCACGGGATCCTGACGCAGCACGCGGTAGTATTTCCCGATGGCATCCTGCGTCGCGACATTAAAGGTAATCATATCAGTCGTCGCAGCGACGAGGGTGGTCTCATTGATCGCCCCAGTGAAGTCAGGAGTCGGGGAGGATTGCAGCTGATAGCGGTAGTTCGCGATGGCGGGCCAGCTAACCTCCACTCCGACACCATCCGGCTTCACGAAGCAAAAGAACTCATCGAGAATACTACCGTCGATAAATTTCAGGGCACGAGCGGCGCCCTTAATGCCGACCTTCGATCCCATGATGCGGCCAGGGCCATCATCGGCCGATACGTGAATGCCCCCGTAAATTCGGGAAATTCCGGCCTGGTCAGCAGCATCATAATAGGTGGCCCACTGCAGCTCCACGTCGGTAGCCGGGCCGGTATCGAATTCCAGCTCGTTCATCCCATAGGTGAAGGTCCCGAGACCACCTGGGAAATACTCGCTTCCGGTCATGATTGCCAAAACCTCAGCCGCAGCCCTACTGAAGGCACTGTGTCCGGAAACATAGCCCGCGAAGGCCGGAGTCACGAAAGTCGCCTTCTGGTATGGGAGCCACCCGACCCCCGGGCGCCAACCCACATTGGGTGGCGGAGGAGGGCCTACCGGGGAGAAAGGAACCCCCCAGGCATAGATCTGAATTTCATCGCGCGGCGGGCTCCCGATGGGAAACCCCGGAAGCTGAGTCAGACGCACCACACCGGGCTCAAGGAGAAGTCCCTGAGCGTTGTATTTTGGCTGCATGTCATCCGAGGACTGACCATTCAGCCACATCTGCCGGATCAAGGTAATCGGGCGGACGTAGTCGTATTCCCGCTTCACACCCCAAGCTGCAATTGCAGCGTCATGAAGGGCACCATTGAGAGCTAGGTAGAGCTTCACATCCCACTCCAGCTCGAGAAGGGTTGGCCCAGTGCCACCAATTTTGCGAACCAAATTCGTGTTATCATTGACCTCATTTGCCACGGTATTCCAGTGGCCCGGGGGAGTTTCCGAGTCCGGGCCATCCGCCCAAAACTCCGCGATGACACGGGCGTAGTCGGCACGCCTCACCATTTTGGCGGGATAGGGCTGGCCGTCGAAGGGATTTGTCAGATGCCCCGTTCCGTCATCTTGTCCCAGGGAATTATTCCCGATGGAAGCCGGAGAGATATCGATCATCGTTGCATCGGCGTTATCGAGAAACCCGGAGAACTCGATGACCTTGTTCACCTGCTGTTTCATCGCAAGGTCACTGCTCATTCCGTCGCCGGAAAGGTAGGGCGGCGCACCGGGATCGATCTCCTCATAAACACCATCGGTCGAAGGACCAGAAAGAGCAAAGGGACTCACATATCCCCAATGAGCACCGACAAATTTCTGGGTATCGTCAGCCTCCAGCCCGTTCTGGGTTTGGGCTTCATCAAAGCGTAACGGCTGCCAGCGGTTAACGTCATTCAATCCCGCTCCAATCCCTGGAAGGGAAACGCGCAAGGGATCATTAACCGGCACGTATCTCGTATAGTTGGCCACCGTCGGGTGCGTATTGTCGTCGTAGTCATCATAGCTATCAGACTGGTTCGAATTATCGACATTTCCGCGGGCGATGATCGCGGCCGCAATCCGATTCCCCACAGCCTCCGGGCTGGTTCCGGAAGTGGTGACGATCATGGGATCATAACCGAGAGCGGTCATAAAACTAGTGAGTCTCGTGCGGACCGGAAGTTCCGACGGCAGAGGATTCATCGGATCAGCCGGAACCGGATCCAGCATGTGCTCGGCACGTGAAAACAGGAGCCGGTATGCAGCAAAGCTGATGGCCTTTTCGCGAGCAGTCTCCACGTCACCGGCAGTTGCGGCTTCATTGTAGAAGACCCCGACGGCAGTGGCATCATAGGCTGCCCAAGCGTCATACATCGCGGCTGACAGATGAAAGAGATTCCGAGCGTGGACATTCGGGGCTGGGAAGTCGTCTCGAATAGCGGTCAAGAGCTCCTCATTCCACTGACGGGCAATGGATTGGCCGGAAGCTGGCTGTGAGAGAAGTGCCAGGGCACCTGCTGCGAGACAACTCAGGGACGAACGGTAAAATTGGGGGAGTTTCATCGGTTTTTGGGGTGGGTTTGAAGAAATCCAATTTCTTCAATAATTCTGGGAATAAAAGCACGAATCTAACCTCGCTGAAAGCCTGAAGCGTTCTCAAAGTCGATTTTCTGCCGGGCAATCAGCTTAATGCTAGAAACTTAGATCATCTTACCAGCTTCCGGGGTTTCATTGGATCCCCGCTCCCGACTCTGCCTGGCATGGCTGCCTGGACGGGGATCTTACGGGACAATATCGTGTGACATTTTGACACAACCCAAGGGCATTTGTGCCAATTTACCCCTATGATCAACTCAGGAAAATCTAGGAAAACATTGGAAATACAATGATTGGAGCGATTTGGAGCACTTTGGCCCAATTCATGCCATAGAGGACAGATGTTAACCAAAACGAGTTAATCGAATCAAACAACGAAATACAGAAACCATGAATCTACTGAATCAATTCCCCAATCGCCTTCTCGGAAATCTCGATGAGATCATCAGCCAGACTCTCCGCAGCTTCGATCCCACTCCTGAATCGAACGCTGCAGACACCTATCGTTATGAGTCTGATGAGGCCTATCGCCTCCGGCTGGATCTGCCCGGCTTCAACAAGGAAGAAGTCGACCTAAAACTCGAGGAGGATCAACTCACCGTAAGCGCCAAAACCGAGCGGGAAGAGGCCTTCCGCGATGACTTCGAGCGGACCTATACCCTGCCGGAGGACGTCGACCCGGATGGAATCACCGCAAAGCTCGAAAACGGAGTTCTTGAACTGACTCTAAACCGCATCGCACCGGAGGAGCCAAAGACCCGCAGTATCGAGATCGACTAAACGAAACCCGCTTAAGAAACCCAACAGTATCCAGCTATGAACAATAATCTAACGACTGAAACCCCACTCACTCTCCAGCGCCCGCCCTTCAAGTCTCGCAAGATCGAAGGCGGAGTGGAGGTCTCCATCGCCCTCCCCGGGGTGGCCCGCAATGATCTCTCCCTGAACATCGAGGAACGCATCCTCTCGGTGAAAGGTCAGCGAAAGGCTGCCTCTGATTTCACCCCAAAGGATGACGAGGCCCTGACTTATGAACTACGGGTGCGGCTGCACGAAGACCTCGATACCGGGGCGATCGATGCCGCCTACCAACACGGCGTGCTGACTCTGAAGCTGAACAAGCGGCAAGAGCTCGCCCCGAGGAAGATCGATATCCTTGCGAACTAAGAACCTTTTCAACATGTGTGTTTGTTGAGTGTGTAACAGAAAGCGGCTCTCCTGAGTGGGAGAGCCGCGCTTCATGAGAAAAAAAGCGCGCTTCGGGAAACCGGAGCGCGCTTTTGAATTTTCCAAATCAGGATTTAAAACTGATAATTGAGGTAGAAATTGAACTGACCACCCTTATCCGCCTCATCATCCGGTGAGGAAAGAGGGATGGCGTACTCCACAGCGAGTGGCCCGAGAGGTAGATCAAGGCGAAGACCGAGGCCGGCATCGCTAGCGAAGTTCTCACTGCCGAAGTCCCAGGAATCTTCGTTCACGAAGCCCATGTCATAAAAAGCGGCACCACGGACACGCTCAGTGATGGGAAAGGTGAGCTCCAGCGAAGCGAAGAAGCTGGTACGTCCGCCGAGAACCTCCTGGGTGGCATTGGGACCAGTGTCATCGCGGGGTCCGATATCGCGGTATTCGAAGCCGCGAAGGTCACGTGATCCCCCGAGGAACTTCCGCTCGAAGATGGGGACATTGCCATCTCCACCGAAGTCATCGACCGTGGAGAATGAGCCCCGTGCGGTGAGAATGGTGTCCCAGATGAGATTCCAATGCTTCGTTCCGGAAGCAGTGAAGGTGTAGGCATCGACATCGCCACCGAGGAATCCACCGGCGAGGGTGAGGCCGAGGTCAACCTTGTGTCCTTTGCGAGGCAGTTTGTTGCTGTCGCGACTGTCGTAGACAAAGTTGAAGGAGAGCGCGCTGCGGGTGTAGTCGCCTTCTTCGGCCTGGAAGGCCGGAGAGGTGCCGCTTTCAGCCTCGATATCGATGGACTCGAAACGATACTCACCCTTCAGGTAGGCTTTCCGGCCCACGGGCTTCCGCAGGAAGACGGCACCACCAATGTTGGTCTGATCGTATTCATCGCTGAGGAAGAGGAGATCGCGGTAATAGAGCTCCGTTCCGAGGGAGAGCTTTTGACCGAGGAACCAAGGCTCCACAAGGGAGAGGCGGAAGTCGCGACGTTCAGCACCACCACGGAGGCTGAGGCTGAATCGCTGTCCGCCACCGGTAAAGCGGCCCCAATTGGTAATGTCAAAGTTGGTTTGCTCCAGGTTAATGAAGCCAACGATGTTATCGACGGAGCTGAATCCGAGACCGAAGTTGAAGGAACCAGTCTTCTTTTCGTTCACGAGGATGGAGACATCGCGGAAGCCGGACTGGACGCTCTTACGACTGGTGACCTGGACATCGTCAAAGTAGTTCAGGTTAAGGAGACGACGTCTGGTGGTCTCAAGGTCGACCGAGTTGAAGTTCTCACCGGGACGCATTGGCAACTCACGGCGGATGACACGGTCCTGACTCTTGGTGTTCCCCTCGATGTTCACACGCCCGACCTTCGAACGGCCTCCGGGAGTGATGCGGTAGAAGATATTGACACGTGCGCCCTCGCCCTGACGGACATCGGGGACCACGGTGGCATCAGCATATCCGCGGGATCCGTAGTAACTGCGGATCATGCGGATGTCATCGCGGATCTTCTTTGAAGAGAAGGGCTGATTACGAACGAGGCTGAGAGCGGGAACGAGCTCCTCGGATTTAAAGACGCGGATGTTCGGAAAGCTGACCGAGTTCACGATGTATTTCGGGCCTTCATTGATCGGGATGACGAGATCCACGCCGGTCCCCTTTCGTGCCACGCGGCGCGGGGTGCCGACCTTGGCACGCCAGTAGCCCTTGCTGCGGTAGAAGTCCTCGACCTTGGAGACATCCTCATCGAGCGCCACTTCATTAATGCGGCCCGATTTGGTGAACCATGAGAACCAGCCCTTTTCCTTGGTGCCCATCTCTTTTTTGAGATCGGCGCCCTTCAAGGCATTGTTTCCTTCGAAAATGATATTTCTGATCTCGCTTTTGGCCCCCTCCTCGAGAACGAAGACAAGATCAGCGTAGCCGGGCTTATCGGTCGCCTGGAGGCGATGTGAAACCCCGACATCGGGATATCCAAAGCCGCGGTAGTGCTCTTCGATATTCTTCCGGGCCTTGATGATCTGCGCATCACTAAGGACTTGACCGATACCGAGCTTGGTGACCTTGGCGAGCTTACCATCGGAGAAGGTGGAATTGCCCTGGAAACCGAGGCCGTTAATAAGTGGCCGGGTGACGACTTCTGCAATGAGGCGAACACCACCGGGGACGTCCTCGGCGAAGTGCTGGATGTCGCTGACCAGGCCGCTGGCATAGAGAGCCTTGATATCGCCATCGAGCATGGTCTGGGAATATTTCTTGCCGGGGGCGGCGGCCATATTCGCGCGGAGGCGGGCCTCGCTCACGGTCTTGGCACCACGATAACGGATTTTAAGCTCCTTGATGGTTTTGTCATCGAATTGGCCGGCTTCGAGGAGGAAGTTCTGAGCCTGCGCCGTACCCACCATAAGTGGTGCGGTCAGCGCGGCCCCGCCTAGCAGGCCGCTGAGCGCAAAGAGGCGGAAGGATTGTTTCGTGATGAAGGAATATCGCATGAGATAAGATGTATCTTCTATTAACGCGGGGATTACGCCCAGCCCAGCCCTCCCCCGTCAAGGCCAATGACTGCCCAATGAATGGCCGACGAACTTTGCATTCATCAGTCATCGACAGCTGCTGACCGATCCTACGAAGGCCTATTACCCTCCGGGTTCGGGTGGGATTGACCCGCTGAAAATCGCCTTTTCCCTCCCTTGACCTCCCCACCGTTCCCTCCTAGCGTCCCGTCCCCCGCGCAACGCGCCCAGAATCTAGCAGTCATGAACATCCGCCTGGAGAAGAAAGAAAACTGTCTCGCCGCCCTAAGCATCGAGATCCCCGCTGACAAAGTCACCGAAGAGCGCAACAAGGTCGTGAAGACATTTGTCACGCAGGCCCGCATCCCGGGATTCCGCCCCGGTAAGGCTCCCAAGGCAGTCATTGAAAAAGCACATGGCGAAGACATCTCCCGCGAGGTGGAGTCCCGCCTCATCCAGAACAGCTTCCAGGAAGCTCTCAAGGAGCACGATGACCTGAAAGTCCTCAGCGTAAAAAACCCCGAGGAGGTCACCCATCACGAGGACGGATCATTTTCCTTCAGCGCCGAGGTCATCACCTCTCCTGAGATCGAGCTACCCGAATACAAGGGCCTCGAGGCTGACATTCCAAAGGCCGAAGTTACGGATGAGATCGTCAATAATAACCTTGAGCAGCTTCAGCAGCGCTTTGCTGACTACGAGGACATCGAGGATCGCGCCGCCGAAAAAGGTGATCTTGTCATCATCGACTACACCGCAACCATTGATGGCAAGCCCCTCGACGAAGTCGGCGGTGAGCAGGCCAAGCCCCTCGCCTCCAATGAAGGCTACTGGATCCGCATCGAGGAAGAGGCTTTCTTCCCCGGCTTCACTGATGAGCTCATCGGCACCAAGTCCGGAGATGAGAAAGAGATCAAGGTCACCCTTCCCGAAGACTTCCCCATCGAGACCATTCGCGATCAAGAAGCCCTCTTCGCAGTCAAGGTCACCGGCCTAAAAAGCGAAACACTTCCCGAGCTGGACGACGACTTCGCCGACAAGATCGAAAAGGGTAAGAGCCTCGACGACATCAAGGCCCTCATTCGCGATGACCTCGACATGCGCCAGAAGCGCGAGATCGAGGAGATGAAAATCAATAACGTCCTCGCCAAGCTGGTGGAGCTTTCCGACTTCGACCTTCCCGAGGATTACCTCAAGAGCGAGACCCAGGGCCAGGCCGATCAAATGGTGCGGGACAGCCTGCAGCGCGGCATGACCGAAGAGCAGATCGCAGCTTCCAAGGACGAGCTGGAAGAAGCCGCCGCCACCCGTGCCGAAAGTAGCCTGAAGACCAATTTCCTCCTCACCGAGATTGCGGAGAAGGAAGAGATTAAGGTCGAGTCCAGCGAGGTTCTCCAGCGCGTCACCATGATGGCGAAGCAAAACAAGAAGCCCGTGAAACCCTTCATGAAGGAGCTTCAGAAAAACGGACAGCTCGGAAATATTCGCCAGAATATGCTCTTCAGCAAGACCATTGACTTTCTGATCGAGCACGCGAACTTCACCGAAGTTGAACCAGAAACCGAAGAAAACTGATCCATGATTCCCACCCTTTCCAGCGACTCCGGCAGCGCCAGTGAGATGCCGCAGAACAATTACTACATTCCCACCGTCATCGAGTCCGATGGCCGTGGCGAGCGTGCCTTTGACATCTATTCGCGTCTCCTCAAGGACCGCATCATCTTCATCGGCACCGGCATCGATGACGGTGTGGCGAACAGCGTGATTGCGCAGATGCTCTTCCTACAGATGCAGGATCCCAAGAAGGACATCCACATCTACATCAACTCCCCCGGCGGCTCGGTCACGGCGGGATTGGCGATCTATGACACCATGCAGTTCCTCACCTGTGATGTGAACACCTACTGCATCGGGATCTGTGCCTCGATGGGATCTGTGCTCTTGACTGCGGGAACCAAAGGAAAGCGTTTTGCCCTCCCGAACTCCCACGTCATGATCCACCAGGTCTCCGGTGGAGCGCAGGGCACTGCGGCAGACGTCGAGCGGACCGTGGAATTCATGTATTCCCTCAAACGCCGTCTGAATGACATCATCGGCAATCACACCGGCAAAACTGCTGAGGAGATCGAAACGGCCTCCGACCGCGACAACTACATGTCCGCCGAAGATGCTGCGACCTTTGGCCTTGTCGATAAGGTGCTCGAGAGCCGCAAGGAACTCCCCCAGCCGGAGGGCGAGTCCAAGGAATAGCTCTCACCTGCTCCACAAGCCTCTTTTCAAAACGGCGACCCGGAAATGGGTCGTCGTTTTTTTATGATTCAGATGAAGTAATTAAATTGGCCTCCGCCCAAAATCTCATAGCATTCTTTTATGTTTCGACTCGCCCTTTTCACCTTGTTTTTTGCGACTCCCCTGCTCGCCCAGCTTTCTGGAATGAGAGCAGAGCTCCAGCAGTCCAATGAAGCCCTCACCGCTGCCCGCGAAAAGCTGACCGCCTCGGTGAAAGCAAGCGGAAGGAAGCCTGACAGAATTAAGGCTCAGCTTGAAAAACTCGCGAAAGCACAGAAGGCTTGGGAGGCTTGGCTGAAGCTAGAGACCGATGCCTCCTCGGACCTCCTTGGCGAAGGCAGCAGCACTCTCGCCATTGAAGAGAGCATCCTTCTGACCATCACTCTCAACGATCAGCGGACCAAGCACCTCCTTGAACT
Source organism: uncultured Verrucomicrobiales bacterium (assembly GCA_937969125.1). Lineage (GTDB taxonomy): Bacteria > Verrucomicrobiota > Verrucomicrobiia > Verrucomicrobiales > Akkermansiaceae > SW10. The sequence goes on from CALBVA010000098.1 coordinate 10,463, forward strand.
TGCTGGTGAAGACGTCACACCCGCTACCAACGCCAAACTGATTCAGCCGCAGCGAGGAAACCCACTCCGAAAGACTCTCTGCAATGCTCTCCGCCCATCCATCGAAAAAGATCTCGGCGTCAAGAAGCCCATTTTCGTGATTCACTCCATGCGGGTCATCGGCGACTGGGCCTTTATTCACAGCAGCCCTCGCACCGCCAAGGGTGGGGAAATCAATTGGAGCAAAACTAAATACCGCGAGGAGTTTGAATTCGGCAGCGATGACCTGGCCGTCGCACTCCTTAAGAAAGCCCCCTCTGGCCAGTGGAAAGTCGAGACCTTCGGCATCGGTGGAACCGATGTCTGGTGGTTGGAATGGAAGGGCAAATACAACCTCCCAAATAATCTACTACACGACGAGTGAGCGAGACTTTCCCCGCTCCCTGGACTGCCATCACAAGGTGCAATTGAGACAGAATTCAGCCAAAGCGAAAAAAAACCTCATCACCCGCTTGAGAGCCAACCCTCTTATCGCCGTTAGCATGGAGGAAGCATGCACACCACCTCCGGAGACATCGCCCTAAGAGTTCAAGCTCTACGCCGGGGAAGGCGTGGCACCACCTTTT
>CALBVA010000099.1 GCA_937969125.1 uncultured Verrucomicrobiales bacterium
GATGGACGTGACCCGCGATGGAAATGACTTCCACCTTAAATTCTCCGGGAAATTGGATGGCGCGGGATGGAAGGATGTGAAGATCGGATCATGGAGCTACCACGACAAGCCGGACTATGGCTCTCCAGAGAATGACAAGCGGGCTGAGAAAATCAGTGCGGTTAAATTGAATGCCTCAGACACTACGGTGAGCGTTACGGTAAAAGGGAAATTGCTCGATGGACCGAGGGTTTACCAGATCACCTCACGGAAGCTCCCCAAGAATACGAAGGGGGGAATGGAGGCCTTTTACACGATCTCGAAATGACCCGAAATCAAGGGATGGAAAAGTTAGAGGCTAAATTTCGTTCTCCACTTGTATTCCACGGGCTGAAGAATACTTTCAGCCCGCAACGCTTTTGCGGCGTTTTTCAGAACTCATGAGTGCCTCATCCTGTTCCCTCTGCGCCTTTGCTAAATCCTCCATTGGCCGTAAATTTATCGTGGCCATCACAGGTCTCGGAATGGTCCTTTTCCTCGCCGGTCATCTCAGCGGAAACCTACTGATTTTCGCTGGGCGGGATGCCTTTAACGACTATGCACAATTCCTCCACGAAGCTCTTCACGGAGCGGGTGTCTGGATCGCCCGAATCGGATTACTCACGATGTTGGTAGCGCACGTGTGGTTCACGATTCTCCTAACGAAGGAAAATCGCGCAGCTAGCCCCAAGTATGAGCACGACAATATCGTGCAGGCCAGCAAGTCATCCCGCATCATGATTTGGTCTGGCCTTACCATTCTGGCCTTCATTGCCTATCACATTCTCCACTACACCGTGCGAGTCGGAAATAATTACGACGAACTCACCCAGGTCGTCGATGGCGTCCCTCGTCACGATGCCTGGCAGATGGTAATTTACGGTTTCTCTTGGTGGCCAGCGACGATCTTCTACGTAATCGCAATGACTCTCCTTTGCTCCCACCTCAGTCATGGTGTGGCCTCGATTTTCCAAACGCTTGGTCTGCGCACCAAGAAGACCGAGAAGCCAATTGAAATTCTCTCTAAGGCCTATGCGATCGTCATTTTCGTGGGTTTTATTTCCATCCCAATCGCGATCCAGTTCTTCGGCTTCGGGAAATAAGACCAAGCTGCGCCAAAACTCACTGGTCCCCTTTCAAGCACCGTCAATCACTCTCCAGCACCCATGAGCCTCGATTCCAAAGTTCCCGCCGGCCCGCTCGCCGACAAATGGACGTCCCATAAGATGGACTCCAAGCTGATCAATCCTGCCAACAAGCGAAAGTTCAAGATCATCGTGGTGGGCTCCGGCCTCGCCGGTGGTTCCGCTGCCGCCACCCTCTCCGAGCTGGGCTATCAGGTGGATTGCTTTTGCTATCAGGACAGTCCGCGACGAGCTCACTCGATCGCCGCGCAGGGAGGAATCAATGCCGCCAAAAACTACCAGAACGATGGCGACTCGGTTCACCGACTTTTTTACGACACCATCAAAGGTGGCGACTTCCGCTCACGTGAAGCTAATGTGCACCGGCTCGCCGAAGTCTCGACACAGATCATCGATCAGTGTGTCGCACAAGGGGTCCCCTTCGCCCGGGAATATGGTGGTCTTTTGGATAACCGTTCCTTCGGCGGCGCACAAGTGAAGCGGACCTTCTATGCCCGCGGGCAAACCGGCCAGCAGCTCCTCATTGGGTGCTATCAAGCTCTGGAAAAAGAGGTCGCGAAAGGTGGGGTTAAAATGCACACCCGCACCGAGATGCTCGACTTGGTAGTGGTCGATGGGCAGGCCAAGGGTATCATTGTCCGAAATCTTCAAACTGGTGAAGTCTCTTCCCACTCTGCTGACGCCGTCATCCTGGCGACCGGCGGTTACGGAAACGTCTTTTACCTCTCCACTAACGCGATGGGGTGCAATGTGATGGCAGCCTTTCGCGCTCACAAGAAAGGCGCCTACATGGCGAATCCTTGCTACACACAAATCCACCCAACCTGCATTCCCGTCAGCGGCGACTACCAGTCAAAGCTGACATTGATGTCAGAATCCCTCCGCAATGACGGTCGCATCTGGGTGCCTAAGTCAGCAGACGATGCTAAGGCGATTCGTGAGGGAAACAAAAAGGCAAGCGATATCCCGGAAGATGAACGGGACTATTATTTGGAGCGTAAATATCCATCATTCGGAAATCTCTGCCCGCGGGACATTGCCTCACGAGCTGCAAAGGAGTGCTGTGATGAAGGCCGCGGGGTGGCACCAACCGGCCTCGGCGTATTCCTCGACTTCGAAGATGCCATCGCCCGGGACGGTGAGGACGCGATCCGCGCACGCTACGGAAACCTCTTCCAGATGTATGAGAAGATCTCCGGCGATAACCCCTACAAGGAGCCGATGCAGATCTATCCCGCCGTGCACTACACGATGGGCGGACTCTGGGTGGATTATAATCTCATGTCCAATCTCCCCGGTCTCCATGTCCTCGGGGAGGCGAACTTCTCAGACCATGGAGCAAACCGCCTCGGCGCATCTGCCCTGATGCAAGGTCTGGCCGACGGATACTTCGTAATCCCGACAACCATCGCCGTCTACCTGGCGACTCAAACGCCTGGCGCAGTGACCACCGATCACCCAGAGTTCAAGCGTGCCGAAAATGAAGTGAAGGACCGCTTGAAGTCACTGATGGAAATCAAGGGGAACCGCTCGGTCGATTCCTTCCATCGCGAGTTGGGTCTTCTTGTCTGGGACAAGTGCGGGATGGCCAGAGACAAGGCGGGATTGGAAGAAGCTCTCAAACGGATTCCGGAAATCCGGAGTGAGTTCTGGACCAACGTTCGTATTCCTGGTTCAGCCAACGGATTGAACTCCGAACTGGAGAAAGCCGGACGTGTTGCCGACTTTATCGATTTCGCAGAGGTCCTCTGTTACGACGCTCTAAACCGGGAAGAATCCTGCGGTGGCCATTTCCGATCAGAACACCAATTCTTTGACACCGATGAGGAAGTCAAAGATGGCCGCACCCAGCCCGGTGAAGCAAAGCGACACGACGACCAGTTCCAATATGTCTCGGCTTGGGAACACACTGAGCCCGGCACTCCCCCTGTTCTTCACAAAGAGG
>CALBVA010000100.1 GCA_937969125.1 uncultured Verrucomicrobiales bacterium
CGGATTAGTGGGTTTTCTTTTTCCTGAGAGAAGACCTGTGCCATATAGGTGCCATGATTTCAGAAAGTGCCAGCTTGTTTCAACTCGGCTTTCAACGATTGGGCAGCTCTATCAATCCAGCGGAGTACCGTTGATAGCACCTGAATCCCTACTTCGCCGGACAAGTAGATTCGTAAATTTCGGTGTCGCTCCTTATCGGGGAAGTAGATTTGAAAGGGTCCCCTTTGGTTCAGGAACATGACCACCCCCACCCCTTCCTTGCGAAATTCTCTGAAAAGATCGCCACTCATCTCAATACAGCCAGGTAGAGAATGTGGGTATGAGTCGGGACCTAACAGGCACCGTAAACTTGAGAGGCCGTCTGAAAAAGGCTTCGAGCCGGGCTTCTACCAAGCATGCCTTTGGGCATTGATAGATAAATCATCGATTCGGAGTCCAGAGGAAGCACTTAATAGTCACGAACCAGGCGACGAGATTGAATCAGTCAGCCAAAGATTCGATCGATGATCCAACACTTCGGTAATATTTTTAAGTCCTCTTGGTAATCGCTCGTTTTCATAATCTTAAGCCGGAGGTTCACGCGACGAATGATCGCTGCGACCCCGTTGACAAGCCTTCAGGTGTATCCTCCGTCCACCAAAACACCTGCAGCCAGACGAACGCCGTTTTCAACTTTTCGACCAAAAAAATTAAACCCAGCACGTCTAACAAAACGTGTTGTTTCCTTCCTGTAATTTTCTTACCCGCGTCATAACCACGAACTCTGGGGCGGCTAGTTGTTCGAATGCTTTGGCTGTCAGGGGACGCAGCCGTTGGGGCTTTTTTCCGGCTTTGAGCCGTGCAAGGTTGCGAAGAAGATTATGAACACTCTTACAAAACTCCTTGTTAGGCTCAGATTCGAAAGTAGTGGTAACAAGTTTTCCAAGGCAGAAAATCGTTTATCATCATACGCCATCCAGCCCACATACAAGATCCCGTCTATAATGGGCTCACTTAGAATGTTTCGCGGGGGCGCTCCGGGGTTGGGGATTGGTTCCGGAAGGTTCACGAGAATTTCCCACTCGGACTCGGTGAAACTGCTTGGATAACTTGGCATCCAAGCTTCTTCCAAAGTTGGTCAGAATTCTGATGTTCTTTCTTCTAGGCTATATTATTTACTGATAGATCACTGTTATGACGTTGAAGTTGGAAGTTCATGCCCTATCTAGGAACGACCGTTTCCTTAGCCTTTAGCGATCATACCTAGAGTGCCAACCGAGTTATCAAGACTAACCACGCCAAAAAACCTGTAGTCAGTTCAATTAAACTTCTATCTTCATTCATGCCCTCAAAAAAGAAGGCTGCAGCTAAAAAGCCCGAGAAAACCTTCGAGGAATCCCGCTGGAACTGTATCCACCAACATGCCAGGCCGCGCGACAACGTGATCAAGATCGAATCCTACAAGGGCAATATCCACGACACCTACTGCGTCTCGGGCAGTAGGTTCATGCAGTCGCTTAAGCTTATTGAGAACCACAACGGCAACGCCGAGGACATCTCGGTACACGAACAGGAGTTCACCGCCGTCAACCCCAAGCGGGCCAAGATAGCCTTCGCCGTGCGCAGGCTCTCGGCCAACCTCGACGAAGTCCTCGCCGATGCCATCTTCAAGGATCAACATTCCGACCTCAAGGCCGACTGTATCATAAACAATTCCTCCTCCAACCTGAAGGACTGGCGTACCGCCGACAATGCTATGGGCGAAAGCGCAGATATAGAAACCGCATGTCACGAGCGAAGGAAGAACAAGCTCGTTCACGACAGACGTAGAAGGAGCTACGACACCCCACCCATTGATAATGCCAACTATGCTTGGATTCTCCATGTGGTCTCCGAGCTCTCCGAGCTCTCCGCCTACCTATTCACCCTCGTCAGCGGAGAATTCCGTAGGACAACCATTTTAAATCTAAAACCAACTACATGAGTTCCGATCAACTTGATATCGACGTGCTCCTTTACGTTGCGCTGAGCGAAGAATTTAACGATCTTTCTTCGGCTCTTGCCGAGAAACTTCAAGTAGAGCTTGAGGTTACAGAACTACAAGATTTGGCGCTTCAAGTGTTCTCGATAAAGGTGCCTTCACCCGTGCTTAAAAAAGAAATACGGTTGGCTATTGTCCCAGCGGGTAAGATGGGTGTAACTCGGGCTGCGTCGGTGGTTTCAGTGATTCTTGAACGATCACATTGCAACAATGTCGTTGTGTTAGGAATAGCAGGATCGCTATCTGATGACCTCCAACCAGGGGATGTCTTCATTCCTGACAGCGTCACTGAGTATTTGGCTAATTCGGCTGCAAAAAATGTCGAAGACACAGAGGAATGGGAACTTGAAACGTCGGGGAATAGTAACCCTACAAATCTTCGTTTGCTGAACCGCTTCCAATATTTCAAATCTACACACAAAGAACACTTTGAACGGTGGAGAGCTGATTGCGCGGAAAGGTATGCCCCAGTTGCTACTGCGGAAGTTCGAGCCCAAATGAAAGAAGCTGGGTTCGCGATGCGATCCGAAGTTCGGATCTTCGCGGGTGACGACAATAAATTGGCAAGTGGTCCTACAGTCGGGAAAAGTGAGCACTTCGTTGAGTGGCTCAAATCAAAGGTAGATCGAAAATTCGCCGCATTGGAGATGGAATCTGCGGGAGTATACGATGCCAGTAGTCTTCGAGAACCACCACCAAGAATTCTCGCAATCCGGGGAATTTCAGATTTTGCTGACGAGAGAAAAAAGCTAATCGAAGAAGGAACCAAAGGACAGTTTCGAGAAGTCGCGACCAAAAACGCACTGTCATTGTTGCTTCGGGGCATCGAAGCTGGATTCTTCGAACCAGCAGCACCTGGAGACGTAAAAAAAAAGTGGTCTGAGATTAAACAAGCGTCAAAGGAATGGATAGCCCAGATACATACTGCTTTACCCAATGGGATTGAGCTATCTCGTACTGAGGAAGCCGCCGCTCTTGATAAAGCCCATGAAAAAAAATCTGGCGGACACGTATTGGGAGAGAGTGGATTGGGAAAAAGCGCGTTGCTCAAGCAACTGACGAATAGGATTCAGGATGATTCGGAAGTTGTCTGGATAAAGGCTGAACACTTTTCTGAACTGCAAAAGTCTATTCCAGGCCTCGCTTACCTGCTTCTTGAGACCGATCGCTCCTCGGGCTTCTTGGTAATCGATTCCCTCGAGAACTGTTACACCCCTGAGAGCATTCAAGCGATCAGCCGATTTGTCGCTTCAGTAGTTGGCCCCAAGGAAAGCGTTTGGAAGGTATTTTTTTCATGCCAAACTCCAAGTTGGTCGCGGGTTTCAAACCATCTGTTGAGATCCCTGTCAGGTCACGACGTCTTGGCTGAACGGATAGAATGTGGGCGACTTTCTGATGGTGATTTTCAAATCGTTCTAAATGCGTTTCCAGCAATCCAGAAACTTTCAGCACAACCACGAATGGGACGATTCCTGCGCTCGCCAAAAATGCTTGATTTGCTTTTGCGTAATGAGCCTGACTTGAGCCGACTATCAATCGGCGAACCTGATGTTATCGAGTGGTGGTGGGACGAACATGTCAAAGCGGGCAAGAGTTTCTCCGGAGAAGAAAGCATTGCCCGCAACTTAGCCACTCATCTCGCGGACTCTTTGGTAAGCGAGGCGTCACCCGATGTCGTTGCCGTTGATCACAAGGCAACCGACACACTGATCAACAGACATATTCTGTCTCGCACGAATGATGGCCGCATCCGATTTGATCACGACCTGCTCGCGGATTGGTCCCGCGTCATGCATCTACGCTCTCTCGGAGACGACGTTCTTTCATTTATTCGTGAGCACTCGGAGAATCCTCCTTGGTTGAGGGCTGTCAGGCTCTTTTCTCAACATCTTCTGGAACGTGCATCTGATCACGATAGGTGGCAGACGATTGTCGATTCGAGCAGGGCTGTCGCTCCTGATCAGAAAGAGCCAGAATCTCGCGATCTGCAGATCCTCGACACTTGGCTTGAGGGAATCGCATACTGTAGTGATCCGTCAGCCCTGCTCACACAGAATCGAGAGCAGTTATTTGCGGACGACGCATGGTTGCTGAAGAGGCTTCTTCGTCGCCTCATGCACAATGCGACCATCCCGGATCCAGTCATTCAAAGCCAGTTTCGCCAAATCGATCAAGATACAGCTGATCATGCGGCTCGTCATCACAGATTGCCGATAGTAAGCATATGGCTGCCATTTATTTCGTTCCTGGTCGCAAACCCAGAGGAAACTACAGATTGCCTCCCTGTGACCCTCGCCGAGCTAGGATTAGTGTGGGGGAAACTGGAAGAGTATCTTGGGATCAATTGGAGTCCGCTTGCAGAGTTAATCCTTCTCAATGCAGAGAAGGAACTGCGCCGAGAGGTGGCAGGGGCTTACAGACATGATCGTGGTCCTCGGCCCCTCGGCGGCGGAAGTAACTCCCGCGCTACGATCTACTCAGCAGCGCTGAGAGCCGCGTCCCAAAACCCTGAACGAGCAGTAAGTTTGGCACTCAAGGCCGCTGGACGCAAAGAATGGAATGAAGACGATCTGACCGAAGAGGCCGATGAAGGCTGGCGGGGAGAGTGGCATGATCGGTCATATTTTGGAGGTCGAGGTAGCCGCGTCATCGAGCCTGTTGATGCTTGGCCAGACGGCCCGCGCCGGACCATTAGTCGCGACTTTTATCAACCCTGGTTCGAGGTAAATGCATCGCTTCCGTTATTTATGAAGCGTCCTGCTGAGGCCTGCGAGATTACCTTGGCTCTATTGATTGATTGGCCAAAGGCCGAGATCAGCAAGGGCGACCATGGCATTGGAGCTGATCGCCACGGGTTTAGATTCGAGGCAGATCAGCTAAAATCTGCCTTTTGGGCCAAAGGTCCGTTTATCGGATATCTCCGATCAAACTGGAGACCTGCAGTCGAACTTATTATTGGCCTCACAAACTTTGCAACTGATCGCTATGAGGATTGGTGGCCGTATTCCCCCGGAGCTGAAGCCGTAGCCATAAAAACGCCCGCTGGAAAATCAGAATGGAAAGGAAACCATCAGGTGTTCGCTTGGAATCGTTACCACATGAATACACCTGGAGTGGTCACGTGTGCGCTAATGGCTCTGGAAAAGTGGTTTGATGAGCGGTTGGAAGCAGGCGAATCGGTGTCAGGAACAATCGATCTTTTGTTTCAGGAGGGCAGGTCTCTCGCTCTGGTAGGCGTTCTCATTTGTATTGGGAAACGCCACGAATCACTTTTTACGGCTGAGCTGAAGCCCCTTCTATTTGTCCGAAAGCTTTATGAACTAGATCTTCTAGCGATTCGCCATAGCGTTGGCGTTGGGGCGTGGCCGCTAGAAGGTGAGTTCATTTTCAATATAAAACGTGAGTGGGAGAACCTTCCTGGTCGAAAGGTTTGGCTGCGAGATGCATGTTGGGAATGGATGTTAACCAAACCAGATTTCTCAAAGGCATTCGAAGAAATTTCCGTCACGTGGAACCGTGAAGCCGAAGCTCTACCAGACGGTTCTGAGGAACGAGAGAATTTGGAGCGCTGGGCAGTTCAGTTTGATCCAAAACTTTGGGAGAGAATTGAGAGGGAGGATGGAAGCATTGAGTTCTATAATGAACGACTCATCGATTTTCAGGATCCGAACGCGGAGAAAGATCTTGGGGTAAAGCAAGCGCTATTAACACTGCCTTCCCAATGCGCAGACATACTGAAGAGTCGGCAAACCTTTGATGCTGCAGGCTGTGACTTTATTTGGAGCCAGCTCCAGAATGAGGAGTTTTTTGACCACGCCAGTCAACTGTGCGCTGCGGAACCCAAAGGTTCTGAGTTTTTAGATGGGCGGCATACACGCGCAGGTCTGCTTGCGGTGATAACCTGTATTGGGGAGGAATGGTTGCAGAACTCCTCATCCAAATTCGAGTTTGTCGATGCCGAGATTTGGAAGATCCTCAACGATCCGCCAAAAATCAAAGTTTACACGCCTGAAGATAGAAGTGACGACTACGAAGGATTTTTGGCTCGAGCTATCGTTCGGCGTTGGGCTGCCAATGTGAACGATCCTGATTGGAGGGAAGCGGTCTCTCACTTCGTTAGGGCATTCCGCTACCGCACGGTTCAGTGTTTATTCAATGAAGCGTATAGATGCCGTGAAAAGCTGGGGAATGCTTACATCGAGCTCGAGGCACTGGCTCTTTCTTACTCGAGCATTCGGCAAAAAGCCACAGAATCTGACTTCTTTGGCGATAAGAACACAAAAAACGAGCTCATCTCCATTTGGGAACGTGAATGGATTCCGAAATTTTCAAATGGAAAAGGTCCACAATGGACCGACGATTGGGCTTCCATGGAGGCCAATGAAGGGATGTCCACTTCGGATCAAGGTAAACGGCGCGTGGAGGGGACAAAGCTGAAACAGAAGCTTCGCAACTGTGTAAATTGGATTAAGAGAAAAATTCGACGGGGAAAGACCACAGAATCAGTTTCTATCAAACCCACGGATCCCGAACAAATCAAGGTATTGCCTCCGGAGCGGCACGAACTTCACCGCAGTCGATACGGTCTAGATCTGGGCGTTATCTTAGCTTCGTTTGGGCATTTACCTGAACTTTCAAATGCCCGAGATTCCGACGAGCGAAGGCACTGGTTGGTGATAGCCAAGGAACTATTAGCGGCATTCCACCGCACGCTGCCTGAAACGGACGGTTCAAACGATGCCTCGTGGCATTACGATGTTTGGTCTGGTGATGAGAAAATATTCGAAGTCGCAGCAGCAAGGCTGTTGGAGTCCTCTGAGGAAGAAGGGCGAGAATTTTGGCAAAGTGTTCTTCGGCTGCCTCCTGCAGCACATTACCATATTCAGCAATTTCTCAATACTGTATTGCGTGAAGCTTTGAGAACAGATCCACCAAATACTGATCGATTGATGGGACTTTGGACCTCTTTCGCAGATTTCTTGGGCACAGAAGATGCCTGGACCACCGCCAAGAGCAGAAACGCGGAAGAGGTGTGGAAAGTCATCTTGCTTTTTGGTTCCCATTTCGCATCTGATGGCGGATCCGTATTCGCCCCTCTTGTCCAGAAACTCGCTACTCACTACCGAAAGTTCATCGAACGCATCCAGTATGACTCATACACTCAGAGCGAGTTGGTGAATTTTTTAACCAAAGATGCGGCTGCTCCCATCTTCATTGATGCGTTGGGTTGGTTCCATGGTGGATGGAAAGAGGCTAAAACATACTTCTGGGAAACTGGAATCGAGCGAGGGAATTTTGAGGGATTTCTTGAGTTTGGGTGGAACAATCGGTTCGAAGATATTCGACAAAATCCCAGCGCGCTTGCTGCCTTTAAGACGCTTACAACCAACCTTGCAGCTCATAACAGTGCAACCGCGATCGACATCCAGAACAGCATCGGAGGATCAGACTCACAATAATTCCTCTTGCTCATCCATTCCCACGACCTGCTTCGGCAGAACGCTGGTCGAGCTGCACTGCTTGAACCAGGCGGCAGAGTAGATGCAGCGCACCGAGAAGATCGAGAAACGGGCCATGTTCCTCATGAAACGCCTGAAAGCTACTTACGATATCTGTAGTAGCAGTGATACTTTCATCAAAACCGAGCGCGTCCACATGCACTTCTACTCGGCCGTGCGGTCGATCGTTGAACAGCTGACTAAGGGCGAAGTTCCCGGAAGTTCCCGACTGCGCCTACGTGGCACGAGATGATCTGGGGAGCACTGCATAGCGATGGGACCGGGGAGGTAGCCAAGCTTATCCACGCGCTGGATAAACAAAAAGAATCCTTTGGCTAAATGAGGATCGATCTGGAAGAAAGTCCTTGTACACGATTCTCAAAGCCCTCACCCATAAATATGATTTCGAATACTCCCAGGACAAGCTGATCAAGCTCACGAAGGCCCGCAATCGACAACAAAGCCAAATACACCGACTGGAACCAACGCGACGAGATCGAGACTGAACTCAAAGTGGACTTCATCATGCTGCTAGCGTAGCACAACTACCCGCCAGCGGGGGGAGATGAAGTTTACAACGAAGTCTTCGAGCAAGCGGAGAACATTAAGATGTATCAGGCTCGTCGATTGAGACCTACAGCTGGAGTTCTATAACTCAAGATGTGCAAAAATGTTCGCCTTCGTTCACCAGGAAAACCACTAAGCTGCCCCCGCGAGTAATTTGCATTAACTATCGAGATCGATTTCCAAGAGATCCTTGAGAAGTTTTTCCTGGGCTTGAATATCACCCTGCTTGATTACAGATCGAATTGTTACGAGGCCAATGATTCCTCCGAAGATCCATCCGAGAATAGCTCCAGTCCCCAGCACTGCCGTAGGGAAACTATCAAAGACTCGACCTAACCAACCAGCCAAACCCCAGCAAATCCAGTGTCCAAATTCCGAAACGCCTCCAAGAATTAGAAACGCGAAAACGGCAAACCACGCCTTGCCTGCGAAGAGGGATCGCAACAGCGCAATCACAAGGCCCAAAGCCATAGCCCGCGTTCCAACAGTGAAGCTTCCTGCAACAAGACCGATCAAGAAAGCCGGTATAGCAAGTAGAAAGCCACCAATGGATAGAATGGTGGTGAGAGGGATAACTTGAAGCATATGGCTATTTATAGCCATCCAACTGTGCGTTAACAAGGCCATAAATGGACAGGGTGAAACCGGACCCTGTGAAAAAACAAGTCAACAACATCTGTGAAGCGCTCCGAAAATCTCGTATTGAACAAGGCATGTCCCAAGTGAAGCTTGCCGAGCTTGCTGGAATTAGTCGAACAGGATTGCGACACATCGAAGCTCAATCGGCCAGTCCAACTCTTGCATCACTAATCAGAATAAGTGCCGCTCTCAAAGTGGATCTCGCCACCCTTTTGAGGCCATAGAGAGTGGCCCTATAGGAACCTTAGGAAAGGTAGATTTCGGACTCGGAAAACCTCAGGTGAAAGCAACTTGCTCGTTTGTTTCTTGGTCGAATATATAAGGTTGAAACTCTCCGCCCGTGAGTGTGGCGGGTGGAGGAGTTTTCCAGTTTTCTGAAAAACCTTGTTCTTAGGGTGGAGTAGTAGAGAACTTTTTCTTTATTAGAGAAACATAAAACAAGACGAAGAGGTAGCTGGCTGAAGAATCATCGGAAGGGCAAAAAGTTCTCCACCCCTCCATCACACCCCGGGCGGGGTATCAGTCGAACTCATCGGCTTCCTGTTTTTCGCTCTCCAAGCTTGGGGCTGATAGTAAATACTGAGTGATTCCGTTCACGATCTTGGATTCCTTCACGATGGCACTGGAGCTACCTAACAAACTAGACAAATACTTTCCGCAGTTTGGTGTGTAGTTGAGAAGCTTCTCCGCATGTCCTCGTAACGAGCTACTGAATAAGACTGATTTTAGTTCTGCAGCACTCTTCCAGCCGGGAGTGAGCTGATTCTTCTGCATTGCCAGTGCCAGCAATTCTTCTAGCTGCGTTTCGGGGGCGAGCTGTGAAATTGCCTCCAATAATTCTGGGTCTTTCCAAGCAATGACTCCGGATCGTGAATCCTTCAGCTCTTTAGGTGTTTCGAGTCCCAAAATGCGATCAAGAAGCGCTGGCAACTCGGCTTTGATTGCACTCCAAAACGCCGACTTCTCTCCGGGCGTAACTGCGGGCATCGGGGTGATGATTGGCCTGACCTTCAGTAGTGAAATTTTGTCGGCGATTCCTTCCTCAAGCGGAGGAATCACTGAAAGGTTGCTCGGTTCGTCATTACAACAAACCATCACAGCCCATGCAGGACGCATGGTGAGGGATGAATGATTCCGTTTGTTGATCTCAACACTTCCAGCATAGATAGCTTCTTTAAAGCGTTCTCCAAACTCCCTCCGTGCGCGTGGATCACTACTGCCAACTGAGTCGTCAATCAGTAGCAATTCACAACCTAGAAGATTGTCAGTCCAAGGGAGCTTTCCTCTCCAAGCAGTCATCGGATTTGCAGCTCGGCCTCCCAAAATCTCTTTGGCAATGGAAGCGAGTAAACTTTTGCCCGCGTTCTTCTTTCCGGCCAAGACTACCATCGGAGAGGGAACGTGCTTTCCATCTCGCACCGCAACGTATCGACCAGCGAGCCAAAGCTCAAAAATCGTGCAAGCCGTAGCATTTGGGAATGCTTGGCTCAGGATCGAATCTAACAGCGGAGTTTTACCTTCGGATGGCTCAATGATTTTCGGACCTTGATCGATAAGAAATCGTTTACCTTGGAGACGTAGAAGGCCTCTCGGCTGTCCGGCAATGTCGCCCTTCCAATCTATAGCCCTTTCGATTTCGATCTTTCCAAAGGCTTCGTTCACTGCATCTTTCAAAGCGGAATCTTCCAAACCTTTTCTGGCGAACCATTTTTCGAGTCCTGTTTTCACCGGGCCTTTCCTCCCGTATTCGCGGAAAGTCTCGCTAGTATCGACGAGGTATTTCGCGGGTCCCGAAAGGTAGAAGATTCGCGACGGAGGAAAGCACCCTTGCAGAAATGCCAAGTCCATCTCAATAGTGTCGTGGTCCCATTCTGGAAGTTTCCTCCTCTCTTCGGGGGAGCCTGACCAATGAATCACTTCTTGAATCTTTCCATTGTCCCGCACCCCCCAAGGTAGCCGCATGAGCTGATTGAGAGTAAACGCGGCATGGTCTGCACCATAGAAGCAAGCAAGGCTGAGAAAATTTCTCAAATGGTCCTCCTCGCACTCTCGAACTTCAAACCATCCGTGAAGCGATTTTCCTCCAGATCGAAGGACCATGGTCAAGGGGGCTAGCCTTGAGAGATATTTCAATGTCCCAAGCTGGGCCGACTCAGGAACTGGTGACTCGTCACTCAGCAAGTCCATCTCCACCACCAAGAAGCGGCGAGGCCCCACTGACTCTTTCGCTCGTTGTGACAGATTGACAGCTTCAGTTAAGCCTTCTTTCTGGGTCATCGGGTGAGGGACGATGAATTGTAGCTGGGAAAGTCGTTCACTGACCTGCTCAATTTCGCAGTAAGATTTAGTGACGGCCTCATACTTTGATACTCCCACACAAAGTAATAGATCGCTTTCCGGCCCATTATTCCCGCTCGAATAGAGGTCGTAAAGGACGTCGAGAGTGTCTTGACCCTCGGGAGGTGACTTCACCCATCCTCGATCTTCCTCCTTAAATCGCAATGCAAGCTCATCATCGACCTGTGGCCAAGAATCAGATCTTTTCCCACTACTGGGATTTTTGATTTTCTCACCTTTTCGGACGACCGAGCGCGGCGTTCCCCAGTGACATTGAAGGTCTCGCTCAATGTCTCTCTCTCGGTCATCTTTTGGGCGGAAAGTTCGAGCTGCTGCAAGCAACGTTGTCTTTGCATGTCTGCGTGTTAAGCCAGCATCGTACATCGCCCGAATTCGCGGTAGCGTTCCGGTATGGAAATTTGAGCTTATGTCTCTGAATGCTTCCCGTAGGGAGACCTCTTTCCGCCAAGCCGTTCTGAATGCTTGGCTCGTCTTCGCGTCGCCAATTTTGAAAGGTGGTGTGGAATTACTCATGACTCTTGCCCTCCTGGTTAATTCCCGGACCTACTGCAATCATAGTGACACTGTCAGAGAATCCTAAGATGCTCATGCCTCCGTCGTTCGCATGGCCAAACCACACCTGCGCTGGGCGATTGTTTAACGCCTTTACAATGGCTTCGGGGCTCAAGTCTTGAGAGACTTCTGCTAAAGCCGCAAGGTCTCGTAGTTCCCGCTCTGTGATGGCAGCAAGGGATCGTAACTCCTCCTCTGTGAGGTCTGAATCCTGTGGGTCAGTTTCACCCAAAAACGAAGCGTAGTTTGCAAGAATTGGACCTAGTCGGAGCTCAAAACAAGCGAGTTTGGTCTCATTCACACGGGGGCGGTAATTGAGGAAGTTTACCAGGACCGGACAAGAGGTTTCTTTTCCGGGCATTAGGTAGCCTTGATTTCGCCTATCAATAATTAATTCTGTTTTCATGGTAGTGGTTACTCACTTGCCATGCTGCTTCCCGACCGCTATCTTCTGAGGCATCAAACCACCTCAAAGATGTCCCGGTCAGGCTAGCAAGGCTTCGGGGCATTTTTGTTGGTGGTTGGTTAGTTTGCATTCTCCATACTGGAGAAGCTTTCGATATAGTCTTCGATGGATTGAATATCGAAGAGGCGGGTTGCTTTTACGGCTCCGGGTTCGCGGAGTGAGACGCTTCGAATCTTGCCAGCTTTGGCGAGACGCCAAAGTGATGTCCGGCTAATATCGAAGAGTCCGTGAACTCGATTGTGCTTTGCCCATCTAGGACTTTCTTGGATTACGTTTGGGGTTTCCATAACGCCGGAGTGTTTCCCAAGATTCCTGTTTACCTCGCCGTATAAGAAAATTTTCTTCACACACGAAAGAATATGCCTTCGTCTAATGGTCTCAAAATGGCTCTCACCTTGTCCGAATCGCTAGTCCAAGTTTCACCAACTCTCGGCGAACTTCTTCTTTTCCATAAAGTGAATTGAGGGATCGATCTACCTTACCAGCATCCGGCAGATCTTCATTTTTTTCTATCAACTCACGTGTGGTGAGAAGAACACGACCGGCCTTCGATCCTCCTAGATTTCTCGCTTTCAGTTCACTATCTAACATTTCCCCTCGCCGCTGATGAACTGCCGAATTCTTGATCAACTTGAAGAGGTCTTCGATAGGCTTTAGCGTCCCTGCCTTTTGTTCTGCGGCAACCGAGCTTGGTTCATGTTCGTTGTAACGCGAACGCACACTGTTCTTGGAAGCACTCCAGGCCTTCGCTAACCTCTTTCCAAGCTCTACACGGGCGTCTTTGATCGGCCCCTCGCTAAAAAGGATCTTAGTGATAGCGTCAGAGTCATTTGTAGCTGGAATTCTTGCTGCCCATTCAAGAAGGTCTTCTATAGCGAGAAACTCAAGTGAATCAGCGCGAAGATTTTCCGGTCGTAATGCTTCGATTCGATACGCATGGCATTCATCAGACTCAAAACCAGCTCGTAACCTAGCACGTTTTTCCAAGTCATTTTCATACAATTTCACAGAACGAAATTCCGTGGGATGGGAGCATGGTTTCGGTTCGTCACAAGAACAGTGAATAGGGTGCCGTAAATGACTTTCAAACTCCTCTAGAGTTTTCGTAGCATAAATTCGTGCCGCAAAAGGAAGCTCTGAATTTAGCATCCTACTTTGTTTGCTATTACTCATCAAAGGAAGTTACTTTGTTTGAGCTTCGAGTGAGGGAAGGCTATTTACTGCCTCTTTGAATACCTCCATTTCACGATGGGTATATTTGCGGTGAGTATCGGTCTCGGTGTGGCCCGTCATTTCCATGCGGACTTCTTCTGGGACATTTGCATTAGCAAGCCACGTGGTGAAGGTGTGTCTCAGCGAGTGGAATGACTTTGCAGCAGTGTCTCGTGCCGCACCTGCCGCTCGTGTGCGGACAAGACCTCTATCGATTCCTGCAGCTTCCATGATGGCACGGAACTGGAACGAGAGACCATCACGCCTCCCGGCTGGCTGATCATGGAGAGAAGGAAAAGCAGGAGCTTTCGGGAATGGTGAGAGTCTCCCATCGCCTAAGAAGGCAATCGCCTCACGATGAAGGGGAATCTCAACTCGGTTTGCAGTGCCATTCTTTTTCTTACGGTTAGTCTTCTGAGGGATCACTGAAAGAGTTCCTTTTTCGAGATCAATGTCACCAGACTTGAGCTTCGCGAGATCCCCAAGACGAAGCCCGGTGAATGCACCCAAGATAATGAGTCCGCGCCAGTCATCGCTTGGAGCGTTTTCAGTGAGCCTTTTTACCTCGCCCGGTGAGAAAGCCTGCCTGCTAACGCTATCGTTCTCGTCAAGGGTCTTAATTGGCAAAGCTGGATTTGAAGTAAGAACGGGAGGGTTTGTTTTCAGAGCTTCCCCAAAAAGTGAGCGGACCCCGATGAGGTGATGGTTGGCGGTCTTTGCTGTCCGACCTTTCTCCCGAAGAGAGTTTCGATAGGAAACAATATCTTCGGTAGTGATGGTTTCAAGAGGTGCATCGGCACGATCTCCAAGAAATGAAATGAAGCTCTTTGTTAGGCCACGGTAAAAAGCGAGGGTGGCAGATTTAACCGTCCCGGTCTTTCCTTCAATCCATTGGTCTGACCATTCATTTACCGTGAAAGACTTCGGGCGTTGGTGTCCGGACAACTCCATGATTTCTGAAATGAACTCTCTTCCTTGCGAGGCTGTGAGTAGACCTTTCACTGCCAGCTCGCCAGCTTCTCGAA
The DNA here is from genome assembly GCA_937969125.1 of uncultured Verrucomicrobiales bacterium. Classification (GTDB taxonomy): domain Bacteria; phylum Verrucomicrobiota; class Verrucomicrobiia; order Verrucomicrobiales; family Akkermansiaceae; genus SW10. The sequence goes on from CALBVA010000100.1 coordinate 14,338, forward strand.
CCCTACTAAAGATGGCAGAGGTTGTATCGTCATCGGTCCCAGCTTCCTTCCGGGCGTCAGCTTCAAGTTTAATAGCTACCTCTACGGCATCTCGCTTGTGTGTCTTGCCTGTTGTTCGTTGGACTTGCCGTGTCCCGCCCTTACCATCTGAGATTTGGAAACCGCAATACCAGTGCGGTAGCTCTTTGCCGTTTCTCTTCTTCCTGAATAGCGTAGCCATGCCAAATGGTGCCATAAATGTGCCATGATTCCAAGGTGTTTCGTGATGTTTCCAGATGGTTATATGCTATAAAATAAAGGGTCTAGACCCTTTTGAAACACTCGGAAACCAATGAACTCGAATCCTGGGTTCGAGTCCCAGTCTGCGTACTTTTCAAAAAAAGCGACCTTCAGGTCGCTTTTTTGGTGACCAGAAGACTGGGACGAGAAAGAAGTTC
>CALBVA010000101.1 GCA_937969125.1 uncultured Verrucomicrobiales bacterium
TGAAGACTCTGACTGACCCCAAGTGGGATGAGTCAAACTGAGATCGAGTAGGCGACGGGATCCCCCCCGCCACCTCTCTCACCACCAGACATACCGTTCCGTACCACGGCCATTGTAGACATTGCGGAGGCGGTGTGTTCACTGAGTCTGGCGTGCCCTTTTTACAAATCACTCTAAATTTGTAAGAGGACTGTCGGCCAGTTATGCTAAGAATTCAGTATGTCCTCGAAGAACAAACTCCTCATCACCATCGCGGCTTTAGTCCTCGTAATCGGAGTCATTGTCTTTCTCATCTTCCGTAATCCAGCTGACAACAATCAGAGTCTCACAAAAGAGCAGCTCTCCCGTTACGAGGAAGGCAACTACTACCGTACCACCGTAACATCGACCGTGAATGGAAGGGTCGAGGCGAAAGACTGGGGAGGCGTCGCGGAGGTCTCCTTTGTTCACCTTGGTGAGATTGACTTCATCCGCAAGGTCTCCTCCGTCAATGCTGATCACTCCGAGGTCATCGTCGAGCTGGAGATTTTAAAAGCCCGTGACCTCGAGACGGAGCTTTCTCTAGATAACGCCAACCTCGACCTTCCTCCGGCGGTGGGATTACTCACGAAAGCCGCCAGTAAATTTCTCTATAAATCTCCAAGTGGGATGGTGGCCAAGGTGGCGGCAGACCGCGCGCTTAAGTGGCTCCGCAGTGAGAAACATAACGAGAAAACTCTCTCGGCGGTCAATTTCGCCGTTAAAGCAGCAAGCGGAAGAGGCATCGAAGAGCACCTCCTGAGCGCGAAACTCAGCCCGCTCGATGCTTATGAAGGTCTGACTGCCGAATACTCCTACGAAGCTGGAGTGGGAGTCACCTGTATTCCCACTCGCGGCATCTTATCCAAAGAGCAGGAGAATCGAGTGAAGGAATTTTCCGTCTACAGCGAGGCCTATCTCCTGCCTGACCCCGATCAAGAAGGCGATCAAGAGTGGGAAGTTGATGTCACAAAGATCGCCCACCTCCTTGCTCCCAGTCAGGATCTCGAAGTCACCGGCACCCTGACCCTAAAGCGCGGCAAAACCGATGGAGGGGTGACGCGGCTTAAGATTGTGAAAGGGAAGGTCGTTTTTTCCGGTGACAATGACAGTGCCCAAGTTCTGGGGACCTGGGCTGCCCGGGGCTCTCTCTTCTATGATCTCAATACGCACACCATCATCGAGGGCAACCTCACCGGCGAAGTGTCTCTGGAGAAACGAAGCTCTGATCACATCCTCTTTGAAAAGAAGTTCAAATCCGCCCCTAGCTACCGCGTGGTCATCAGTGGTTTCGCCACCAGAGACGAGACCGAAGCGCGGAAGGAAGTCATTGAAAAAGCAGTGACACGATGAAAGGTGCCATCGGTCTACAGGTGGAGGGACTCACCATCCGGGAAAAGAAAAAAGTCCTGCTGGATAATGTTTCCCTGCGCATCGAGCCCGGCAGCTTCGTCGGCCTGATTGGTCCAAGCGGCGCGGGCAAAACGACCCTCCTCCGCACCCTTGGCCTTCGCCCGCCAAGCCGGAAGAACCGTGATCTTGGGATCGTCAGTTTCTTCGATGAGAACAAGGCCATCCGCCTCTCCGGGGGGAATCACCAGAAGCTTCTGGAAATCCTGTCCTATGTTCCGCAGCAGGATCTTTTCCCGGAATCAGCCACCGTGGGTGAGGTCCTGGCTGATGCCGCGACCTTCTCTGGAGAGGAGGTCAATTTCACCCCCATCCTCGAAGCGGTCGGGATGCCTGCGGAATTTCTCCATCAGTCGGTCTCTAAGATTTCCGGCGGAGAAAAGCGCCGCCTCTCCCTGGCACGCGCCTTGTGCTCCAAGCCCAAAATCCTTCTGCTCGACGAACCAACCAGCGGGCTCGATCTCCCTGTAGCCTTCGAGGTGATGCAGCTCCTGCGGAAACTTTGTAACGAGCAAAAACTCACCATCATCACCACCAGTCACCTGCCCTCGACTCTCGAGAGCTGTGACCGCGTTCTTGTCATGAATCGTGGCGGGACGCTCCGCGCAGATCACCGGGATGTCCCCTCCTTCCTCTCCGCCACAGCGGAGCGGGACCTCTTTGGCCAGGAAACACCCCTCGCCGACGTTTCTCCGATGACGAACGAATCCGGAGGTCCCAGTCCCTCGCCGGACCGCTGGGAGGCCTCTCATTTCATCACTGTCTTCAAGCGCTCGGTCCGGCAATCCTACCGGGACACCGGGGCGGCCAGAGTCACCATCGCCCTGCCGATTCTCTTGGCCGGACTCATTGTCTTCACCCAGTCTCTACACGATGGGAATGCGCCCCGCTTCATCAATTTCTTCCTCACCATCGCTGCACTCTGGATCGGAATGTCACTCACCATCCGCGAGATCGTCTCCACTCGAATGCTCTACGCGCTGGATGAGCTAAGCGGTCTCGGGAAGTTCTCCTTCTTTTATGCGAAGGCGGCCTACGCCGCGATCATGGTCGCCCTCAGCACCCTGCTACTGTGCGGGGCGACGTGGTTCTTCGTGGAGATCCTAAAAATCGATCCCGATGCGGTGGCGTCCTCGGATTGGTTTGATGCACGTGACTTCGTTTCGCACGTCATCGTGCTGGGGCTGGTCAGCTTCTCCGGGGCCATGATCGGGCTGCTCCTCTCTACCTTCGCAAAGTCGGAACGCGGAGCGGTCTCACTCATGCCGCTAGTGTTGCTACCGCACGTTCTCTTTAGCAAATACGCCACCGGATACGCGGGCGAGACCAATGACGAATCCCTGACGCATCCCTTTCACAGTCTGAATCTGGCCAGCGTGGACTACTCCGGATTCAACGGGATCGAGATGGGAAACTTCTGGGTCAGCTTGCTGGCCTCGACCCGACACGGGACCTCGATCTTCGATGACCTGGGTTCCTCACGATTCCAGTTTGGCGACATCTTCGGGATCGATTTCTGGGTGCTGCTCTGTCTTGTTTTGGGGCAAGGTCTCCTCGCGCTAATCTTCTTCTGCTACCGCGCGAATGCCTCGATCCGTCGAATCAAGTGACCCGCATGAGTAAGCTCAAACCAGCTGACAATGGCATCCGGAGCTTCCGCCCCGGACCACTCCTTCTGCTCTGCACAGTGGCTCTGCTGATCTCGGGAGGGATTCTTTTCAAGATCATCCGGGAGCGGCAGGCGGTCGCAAAACTGTCACCGGAAAAGGCAGTCGTGGAAGAAATCCGCGAAGAAATATCTCAACCAAAACCACCCACGCTTCACCCGCTCAGAGGGAAACGGAGGATCTTTCTGGCGGATGGTTGTGACTTCCGCTTTCACGAGCTCACCTTCACCCGGACCGGCAGCGAGCAACATGATCATCCCCTCGCCGTATTGCGGGACAATGACGCCTGCCTCTGGGATTTCCAACCCGTCGAGGGAAAGAAGAACCACTACCGTATCGTTTGCGCCGACGCCAGGTATGAGGAAGCCTTCGGGAAAGAGCTGACCTACACGCGTCTGATTGATGACGAGGTGCCCCGTGATGACACCGCACCCTACCTGACCCTGCGGGAAGATGACCCCTGCGAGTGGGAAGTACGACCTCTCTCGTATCAAAATCAATTTGAACTCTACTGCCGAAGTGGCAGTGAGCCGTTTCTCAATGAAAGCCTTGGCTGGATGACCGAGCAGGAAGACCTCAAAAAGGAAGAGATCACGGCAACCCTGGGGCGCAATGGCAATCCATCCTGGTTCATCCTGCCTGAGGGCCAGACTCCAAAAACTCCCCGCCGCGTCTCACACCTCATCGTCATGCCAAGGACCGACACGGAACTCCTAACCAAGGCCCGCAAGCACTATGAAGAAGAGGGATTGGACATCTTCCGCATCCGCTTCGAGACTCAGCATGACAAACTCACCCGCGGCGCACGAAAAACCAACTACGTCAATCTGGTGAAGGCCATTCGCGACTCGGATCCGATCGTGGGTCACCCGGACTTCCCCCCCATTCTCTCCCTTGACCCCACCCGTCCAAAGGAAATGCTGGAGGCTCAGCTTTTCCCCATGGTAATTCCGCTGGAGGTCACGCTGCGCACGCATGAGATTCGTAAACTCACGCTGGAAAACACCGAATTCTGGATCAATGCTTGGGATGAGGTGGAGAACTTCCAGAGCCATCTTGATGAATCTGACATCGCCGACGGACGGGTCTATCGGACGGAGAACTTCACCTACTTCTTCGTATCATGGGAGGACTGACCAAATATTGGTTCGTGATTTATGTCCTCTCGGCAGCACTGGTGTTGGCGGGATTTATTCTCTTGGGACAACAGTTCGGCCCGGGGCTGGAAACCTGGGCAATGAACAAACTGGTCCCACCAGCCTGGCACCCAGTGGTGGATGATATGGTCCACCGGCTCTTTAAAAATGAGCTCCGAGCCTTCCTGGTGACCACCGGATTCGGGGTGGGAATTGTCCTCATCGGTATGACTCTGTTTCCGCTGAAAGAGAAACTTTCGAGCAGCTACGAGCGAGAAACATTCCCCGACCTGCCGAGAGGAAAGGAGCCACCACTCTGGAAGCAAGGACTCGAAGAGGTGAAGCTAGCTGCCCTCTACCTCCTGCTGCAATCCTTCTCCCTCTATCTCGCCCTCCAAGGATTCAAAACACTCAGCCTGGCTCTCTCCATCGGGTATCTCATTCTCGCGATGTCACTAGATCACTGCTCGCCATTTTTCCAGCGGCGGGGGCGGAAGATTCACGGAATCATCTGGATCCTGCTAAGACGGGCAATCCTTCCCGCTCTGATAATTGGGGCGATCTTCGTAGGCCCGGTGATCATTCTGGAGAAAATCCTGCCAGCTTCACTGGACCCGGCGATGGCCATCTCGCTGCTGGTCCTCACCGAAGTTCTCGGGATGGCAGGAGCGACCTTGGCCGGTTGTCACCTGGGTGCACGGCTCCTGGAAAAGGAGCCCGATCTAGCCAAAAACGCGCCTCCAAAAGGATGGACCATCTTCTACCGCACAACTGTCGCAACCCTCGCGGTGCTTATGCTCCTTTTCTACGGCTGGTGGGGCAAGGGCCTGCTCACCCACTTTCATCTGCGGGAGTGCCAATACCGCCCGCTATGGAAGGAGACTACCTTTAAGGTCCGCGAAACCACGGTCCACATCGATCTTCCCGTCGAGGTACGGAATCGCTCAGCGGGAACTATTGATCCCAGCGATCTTCTGATCGAAA
>CALBVA010000102.1 GCA_937969125.1 uncultured Verrucomicrobiales bacterium
CGGTCCACTGCATGCGCGCACCGGACTCCGGCCAGGTGCCATTGATGCCGAGATGGATGCCATTGTCCTCGGTGTTCGTGGAATGGGTGCGCACCCAGCAGTAATAGCGGCCGGGGGTCTTGAAGTGCACGGGGTAGGTGAGGACCGCCATTTCACCCGGCTTGTTCATGAAGTTTTCGCCCGGGACGAGTGGGTCGCTATGGCTGCGTCGAGTATCGGGGAGGATTTCCAGATAGGCTCCGCCGGAGGCATCGTCCGCATGGGAGGGATCGCCATCGGGAGTGATTTGCGGTGCCTTGTCGCGAGTCACGATGTGCCACGCCCGCTTTTCGGTTTTCGTCTGCGAGACGAAGTGCTCCGCCTCGATTGCGACCAAGCCGTCCCGTTCTTCAAAAACGAGCTTCGGGTCGAGGGGGGTGGTCGATCCATGGGCGAGACCCAGTAATGACACAGCTGTCGGCAGGGCGAAGATGAGATGGCGGATGTCCTTCATAAGATTGATGAAGGACATCCTATGACTTTGATTCGCGCACTGCCAAGCACGGTAAAATATTGCCTCAGTTTGCGAGAATCTCGTCCGGCATTCCGGACAGCACGCGGTGGTAGGGCGAGATCTGGCACATCAGTTTTTTCCAAAGGAGGATATCGTGCGCCTCCTTGATCAGCGTGGCCTCCGGCTGCACATGATACCATGCCTGCTTGTTCAGTTCATCTTCCAATTGATCCCGGTCCCAGCCCGAGTATCCCACGAAGGCCCGCACCAAAGTTCCGGGTTGATTGCTGTAAGCGATCGCTTCCTCCGCCGAGATTCGGATGGCGTAGCCGAATTTTTCCTCGCGTTCCCAAAAGGCCGCGAAGGTCAGGTGTCCGCGCGAGACCGGACCACCCACATGCACCGCGACGTTCTTCAGCGGGGTGAATTCCTTCCCATTCAGAAGATCGCCCACGCTCTGGCCGGCCGGGTGATTCAGCACCAGGCCGAAGGCACCGTCCTCCTCGCTGTGCTCCGCCAGTAGGATGACGGATTTATTAAAAGCACCATCACGCAGCGAAGGATCTGCAATGAGCAGTTTCCCATCGAGCGGCGGGACAGGCGATTTCGAGTTCATACCGCGAGCTTCGCGATGGGGGTGGGATTGGTCAAGAAAACCGCCCAATTCCCGTAGTTTCCCATGAGCGGGCCTCATCATCTGTGACGGGAATGTGACCGGCGAACTCCCGGGAAGTTGTATTACTTCTTGATTGAACCGCCTGATTTAGGGAGCTTCGCGCCCTCATGAATACTGAAGCACTTTCACGCGCAGCCAATGAAGCCCGCGGACTGGCGATCGATGCCGTCCATGCCTGTTCCTCCGGCCACCTCGGCCTTCCGCTCGGATGCGCCGATATGGGTGCCGTTCTTTTCGGTGAAGCCCTCCGCTTCAACCCCGCCGCTCCGAAATGGCTGAATCGCGATCGATTCATCCTCTCCGCTGGTCACGGCTCCATGTTCATCTACAGCTGGCTCCACCTCGCCGGGTTCAATGTCACCGGCCAGGATGTCGCGGACTTCCGTAAGCTCCACTCGATCACCCCGGGTCACCCCGAGTATGATGAGACCGAAGGCGTCGAGGCCACCACCGGCCCCCTCGGCCAGGGTGTCGGAAATGCCGTCGGTTACGCCCTCTCCGCCAAGCGCGCCGCTGCCAAGTTTAATACCGCCGAGCACACCATCTTCGACCAGCACATCGTCGCTCTCGCTGGTGACGGCTGCCTCCAGGAAGGCGTCGCGCAGGAAGCCATCGCCTTCGCTGGCCACAATGAGCTCGATAATCTCATCCTCATCTATGATTCCAATGACGTCACCCTCGATGCCATGGCGGACAAGACTCAGGGCTGGGATCAGGAAAAATACTTCCAGTCCCTCGGCTGGGACGCCGTCACCATCGATGGTCATGATCTCTCCGCTTTCCTGAGCGCCTACACTGCTGCCAAGTCATCCACCAGTGGCAAGCCCACCGTCATCATCGCCAAGACCACCATTGGTAAAGGCATCCCCGAAGTTGCTGGCACCGCTGCCGGTCACGGCGAAGGCGGCGCTAAGTTTGCCGAAGCCGCACGCAAGGGACTCGGACTTCCCGAGGAACTCTTCCATGTCTCTGACGAGACCAAGGCCTACTTCAAAGAACAGACCGAAAAGAAGGTCGCTGTCTTCGACGAGTGGCAGAAAACTTTCGACGCTTGGTCGGAGGCCAACCCCGCCCTGGCTGCCGAGCTCGAAGCCGGTGTTTCCAAGGCTGTCCCCACTGACCTCTCTTCGCAGATTCCCGCCTTCGCTGACGACTACGCCGACGCGACCCGCGGAGCTGGTGGCGTTGTTATCAATGCCGTCGCCAAGGCCATGCCTAGTCTCATCACCGGATCGGCTGACCTCTACGGCTCGACCAAGAACTACCTCAAGGACGCCGGCGATTACTCCGCTGAAAACCCCGAAGGCCGGAACATCTGGTTCGGCATCCGCGAGCACGCCATGGGTGCGATCTGTAATGGCATCGCCTACGATGGCCTTTTCCGCGCCAGCGGAGCGACCTTCCTCGTCTTCGCCGATTATCTCCGCCCGTCCATCCGCCTTGCTGGATTGGCCAAGCTTCCCGTCACCTACGTCTTCACGCACGATTCCGTCGGCGTCGGTGAGGACGGCCCGACCCACCAGCCGGTCGAGACCGTCTCCGGCCTCCGCGTCATCCCGAAT
>CALBVA010000103.1 GCA_937969125.1 uncultured Verrucomicrobiales bacterium
CCCTGCAAGCTCTCTGCGAGGGGCTGAAGAAGTTTGAGATTAAGCACTCCAATTTTGGAGGTCCCTCAACAAGTCAACCTTTTTTCGCGAAAAAATTGAAAATCAACGGGTTAAGTGCGCAATTTTCCTCGTGTAGTGTGCGAAGAAACAAAAAAGCCACGGATAAAACCGTGGCTCAGTTGACAACAGACACTTCGTAAGAAGTGGCGGAGCGGACGGGACTCGAACCCGCGACCTCCGGCGTGACAGGCCGGCGCTCTAACCAACTGAGCTACCGCTCCGCGTTGTCAGTTAGGACGGCGGGAACCTAGGGTGACCGATGGGGTCGGGCAAGATCTATTTTGCGCTTTTTGGAACTTTTTTTCGGATGCCATTCCGGCGGAGATTCCAGCTATGCGGAGAGCGGAAATTGAGGCAGGTTTCCAGCATGAAGTTACGCACTTTCACCTCATTCCTACCAATGATTCCCCTGCTCTTTTCTCCGCTCGTCGCACAGGAGAAAGAGAAAAAGAAGGATCCAAAAAAGGAAGCCAAAGCCATTAAGCAGGACTCGGTGACCATCGCCGGACAGAAGATCGATTACCGGACGACTGCTGCCACGATCACGCTGAAAACTTCCGACGACAAGGACCGCGCCGCCATCTTCCATGTGGCTTATGAGCGCATCGGCATTCCGAACCGCGAGAAGCGCCCCGTAATCTTCGCCTTCAACGGTGGACCGGGATCATCAGCAGTGTGGCTGCACCTCGGAGCTCTGGGACCGAGACTGGTGCCGACGAGTCCGGACGGCACGAAGACCCTCCCTCCCCCGAATGGCGTGATCGAAAATGAATACTCCATCCTCGATGTGGCGGATCTGGTTTTCATTGATCCAGTCTCTACCGGCTTCTCACGAGTGAAAGGAAAGACCAGCTCTTCTGAATTTCACAGTGTGGAGGGTGATATCAGCTCGGTGGGCGACTTCATTCGTCGCTGGACCACCGAGAATGATCGCTGGGCTTCGCCAAAGTATCTCCTTGGAGAAAGTTACGGCGGCGTGCGGGCCACCGGACTGGCCGATCACTTACAGGACGAATATGGCATGACGCTGAATGGCGTGGTGCTGCTCTCCTCGCTGGTTGACTTCCGCACGCTACGCTCGGGCGATGCCGATGACCTCCCCTACGCCATCTTCCTACCGGGAATGACGGGTACCTCACACTATCATGGGAAGATTTCCGGAGATCGGGATGCCTTGGTGGAAGAAGCGCGGAAGTTCTCGATGGGAGCCTATTATCAGGCTCTGCTGAAGGGAGCCGCCATTTCTGATGAGGAGAAGAAGTCGGTAGCGGCCGAATTGGCCAAATTCACCGGGTTGTCCGCGGAGCTATTTATAGAAGTGAACCTGCGGCTTTCCTCATCGCGCTACCGGAAGGAGCTGCTGCGAAAGGAAGGAAAGGTGCTGGGGAGATTTGATTCACGGACGGCTTGGCCGGTGGTGAATTCAGCGGAAGACTATGCGGGCTACGACCCTTCCTACTCCGTGGTCTTCGGAGCCTTCGCCACGGCAATGAATGACTACCTGAGCCGTGACCTCGGCTGGACCGGTCATCACCCTTATAAAATTCTCACCGGCGATGTGCATCCCTGGAACTGGAATTCCAGTAACCGGGTGCTCAATATGAGCCGTCGGCTGGAAAGCGCGATGCGTCATAATCCAGATCTCCGTGTCCTCGTCATGTGCGGCTATACCGACCTTGCTACGCCGGCAGCGAATATGCAGTTCAGCATCGACCACCTGCATCGGATTCCTGCGGAGCGGCGGAAGGCCATCGAGTTCACCTGGTATGAGGCAGGCCACATGTTCTACCTGAACCAACCGGATCTGGTGAAGATGCGCGAGGATCTGGTAAAGTTCCTCAAATAATATGCCATCACTCTCAACCTATCAATCCGGGAGAAAAATGGCAGTCCCACAAGGACTCGAACCTTGAATGACTGAACCAAAATCAGCTGTGTTACCAATTACACCATGGGACTGGCGCGGCGGAGGAATACGGACGGACGGCGGCTCCTGCAAGACTGAAATCGCCATTTCCAGTGTTTTTTTATGAGGGTGAAATTGCCCCCATATCAGGTGGTCCGGAGCGAGCTTGAAAAGCGTTAAGGCCACCCTTGACCTGCAGCCGGGAAATCGTGACCTTCCCGCCCGATACATGGACTACGGAACTCTCATCGAAAAACGACAGGCGCGCCTCACCGAGATCGAGGAAATGATGGCTGACCCCGGGTTCTTCAATGACCAGAAGAACTCGGCTTCATCGATGCGGGAGCATCGCGGCTTAAAGAAGCTCCTCGCGATGTGGGAGGAATACCAGCAGGTCCAGAACGATATCGAGGGAAATGAGGAGCTGGCGAAAAGCGACGATGAAGAATTCGCGGCGATGGCAGAGGAGGAGCTTCCCGAACTCCGGAAACGCTATGAAAAGCTGGCGCAGGAAGTCCAATACGCCCTCCTTCCCCGGGATGAAGCGGAAGACCGCGACGCCCTCGTTGAAATTCGGGCCGGCGCCGGTGGCGATGAAGCCTCGCTCTTCGCAGGCGAGCTGATGAAAGCCTACCAACGCTACACCGAGCTGCGCGGTTGGAAGTGTGAGCATCTGGAGAGCAGCCCGTCTGATGTCGGCGGGTTTAAGGAGGTCATTCTCAAGGTGACCGGCGAGGAAGTTTTCCGCTATTTAAAATACGAATCCGGCGTGCACCGCGTGCAGCGGGTTCCCGCCACGGAAACGCAGGGACGCATTCACACCTCGACGGTCACCGTGGCGGTCATGCCGGAAGCGGAAGAGGTGGACATCCAGCTCCGCCCGGAGGACCTGCACATCCAGGCCACCCGTTCCGGCGGCCCCGGCGGTCAGCACGTCAATACCACTGACTCTGCGGTGCAGGTGACCCACCTTCCCAGCGGGATTCAGGTGAAGTCGCAGGACGGACGCTCGCAGACCCAGAATAAGGAAAAGGCTCTACAGATTCTCCGCGCCAAGCTCTTCGAAGCGGCCCAGCGCGAAGCCCAGGAAAGTCACTCAGCCCAGCGGAAGGCCCTGGTGGGATCGGGCGATCGCTCGGAGAAAATCCGCACTTACAACTTCCCCCAGTCCCGCGTGACGGATCATCGGATCAATTACACCTCTCATAACATGGAGGGGATCATGGGTGGGGACATCTTCGAGCTCACCGAGAACCTGCAGAAATTCGAGATGGAACAGCGTCTCGCGGAGGAAGAGATGGGCTGATTTTCGCAGCTCCTCACACCTTATTCACATTCCCTTCGCAGAGCTTCCTTCATGACCACCATCCTCGATGTCCTGGAAAAAGGGACCGGCTTTTTGACCCAAAAAGGGATCAAAGATTCGAGACTGAATATGGAACTTATGGTGGCTCACGAACTGGGACTGAAGCGTATGGACCTCTACCTTCGCTTTGACGCACCACTAGAGGAATCGGCTCTGGCGAATCTGCGCGAAAAGCTCAAAAAACGAGGACAAGGCATTCCTCTTCAGCACATTAACGGGATAGTGTCATTTCACCACAGTGAGTTTCTCTGCGACGAACGGGCTCTCATTCCACGGCCGGAAACGGAGGAGCTGGTGGAGATTGTCCTGAAGGCAGACTTCCCGGATGCGGGGAGAATTCTCGATGTGGGCTGTGGCTCCGGAGTGCTAGGGCTTTCGGTTGCGAAAGGCCTGGGGGAAAAGTGTCAGGAGTTGGTGCTTTGCGACTTATCCACAGAAGCACTGTCTTTGGCGAAGGAAAATGCTGAGCGGTTAGGAATCGATTGTCAGCTGATTCAGAGCGACTTGTTTTCAGCGGTCGAAGCCCCCTTCGATCTCATCCTGGCAAACCTCCCCTATATCGCCGAGGGCGAGCGCGAAAACCTGGAGGCCGAGGTCTCACACGACCCGGAAATGGCACTCTTCAGCGGCGATGACGGGCTGGACCTGCTGAGGGTCTTCGCCGCGCAATGTCGGGAATACTTGAATCCCGGCGGACTGGTCGCACTGGAAGTAGGGTTCGATCAAGGTGAAGCGGTGGCCCAGCTCCTGCGCGATGGCGGACTGACGGAGGTGATTGTTCATCAAGACCTCAATGGCATCCCCCGCTTTCCGCTTGCCCGGAAGGCCTAAAACCTTCACCTCACCCCTCAACTTTCATGGATAAACTTCTCGTTCACGGCGGCACCCCACTCACCGGGTCCATCAATATCTCCGGCTCCAAGAATGCCTCCCTCCCAATTCTCGCCGCAGCACTGCTCACCGATCAACAGGTCATCATCGAACGCGTGCCGGATGTCTCTGACACGAACTACATGCTCCAAATCCTCAGCGCGCTAGGATGTGAGGTGGAACGCTACAGTGGCACGGTCAAGATCACCGCAGCCAATATCCACCCCGAGGCTCCCTACGAAATCGTGCGAAAAATGCGGGCCTCCATCTGTGTCATGGGGCCGCTGGTGGCACGGCTGGGCCGGGCGAGCGTTTCAATTCCCGGAGGATGTGTCATTGGTGACCGGCCGATCGATCTCCACCTCAAGGGGCTACAGGCCATTGGTGCGGACATCGATACCGAGGGTGGAAATATTCTCATCGAGGCCAAAGACGGCCTCATTGGAAAAGAGGTCGATCTGCGCGGGAAGCACGGCCCGACTGTTCTCGGCACCGATAACCTGATGATGGCAGCAGTTCTTGCGAAGGGAACCACTGTGATCGAGTCGGCGGCTTGCGAACCGGAGGTCATGGACCTCGCGGATTTTCTCATCAGCATGGGCGCGAAGATCGAGGGCGCAGGCACCCGCCGCATAACCATCGAGGGCGTGGAGTCACTCGGCGGAACCCATCACACTGTCATTCCGGATCGGATCGAAGCTGGAACCTTCATGGTCGCGGGTGCGATAGCCAGCGAGACCGGCATCACCCTGAATCGAGTTCGCAAGGACCACCTCCAGCAGGCGGCCGAAAAGCTCATCGAGGCCGGACATTATGTCGATTTTTCGGAGGACGGCTCCAGCGTCACCGTAAAGCCCGGCGATGACCCGCAGGGTTGTAAAATTCTCACTGCTCCGCATCCCGGTTTCCCAACTGATATGCAGGCGCAATTCACCGCAATGTTCGCCACCACTCCGGGCATCTCGGTGGTGGAAGACACGATCTTCCCGCAGCGCTTCATGCACTGCGCAGAACTCACCCGCATGGGTGCGGACATCAAGGTGGATAATGGCTCCGCCGTGATCACCGGCGTTGCGAAACTGGGCTCGGCACCTGTCATGGCCTCAGACCTGCGCGCTTCCGCAGCTCTCGTTCTGGCAGCATTGAAAGCGGAGGGAACGACCGAGATCAATCGCCTCTACCACATCGACAGAGGCTACGAGATGATCGATGAAAAACTCCTCCAACTCGGTGCAAAAGTCGAGCGGGTGCGTGGCAGCGTTTAGAGCAAGCCCGCCGCAACCTCACGAGCTTCGCGATCTGCTGCGACCACGATTTCAAGCTCCTGAGAATCGATGTGCGAGACCTTCCGCATCGTCTCTTCCACGACGCCCCAAATTTTGGTGAAGCCGATCCGCCTTTCCTGAAAGGCGGCATTGGCCACTTCATTCGCTGCGTTCAGGACAGCGGGCAGGGTGCCGCCGCGCTCGCCGGCTTCGCGGGCGAGATTAAGAGCGGGAAAGTCATCGAGACGCGGCGCTTCGAATTCGAGCTTCGCGAGCGAGGGGAAGTCGAGCGGCTTCAGCTCATTCTTCAATCGCTCCGGCCAGACGACGGCGTATTGAATAGGGAAGCACATATCGGTGGTACTAAGCTGCGCAAGGATGCTCCCATCCACGAATTCCACCATCGAGTGCACGATGCTCTGCGGATGCACCACGACATCGACCTTCGACATCGGGATGTCGAAGAGCCAACGCGCCTCGATCATCTCGAGGCCCTTATTAAAAAGCGTAGCGGAATCGATGGTGATCTTACGCCCCATTTCCCAAGTTGGATGCTTTAAAGCGTCTTCCAATTGCACCCCGCCGAGCCGGTCAGACGACCAGGTCCGGAAAGGCCCACCGGAAGCGGTGATGATGAGCCGGCTGACTTCATCGGCCCCGCCTTGATGTCCTTCCAGGCACTGAAAGATGGCATTGTGCTCGCTATCAACCGGGAGAATATTCACGCCACGTTGGCGGGCGGCATTCATGACCACCTCTCCGGCCATGACCAAGATTTCCTTACTAGCCACCGCGATATCGCAGCCTAGTTCGATCGCTTTCAGGGTGGGCCGTAATCCTTCCACCCCCACAATGGCGACGAGGACGAGGTCCGGCTTGACCGCCTCCACCAGCTCGACCAAGCCCTCCGCTCCGGCAAAGAGCTGACGATCTCCGCCCTTCAATTCCCCCACCCTCTTTTCGTCAGCGAGGCAGAGGTGGGAGACCCCGAACTCGCGCGCCTGCCGATCGATATCCTCAACCCGCGACCCGGCGGCGAGTCCCACGATCTCCATACGATCCGGGATCTGCTGCGCCACCGTCAGAGCGCTGGTGCCGATCGAGCCCGTGGAACCTAAAATGACGACCCGCTTCTTCATGACGCAAGCCCCGTGGCGAGGAGGTAGAAATACATGACGGGAGCGGCGAAGCAGAGGCTATCGATGAGATCGAGAATGCCACCAATGCCCGGCATCCAGTTGCCGGAGTCCTTCACCTCGAGGCTGCGTTTCAGGATGGACTCCGCAAGGTCACCGGCCACTGCGACGAGCCCGATGAGCAGGGCGAGGACCGCGACATGCACCGGTGGAATCCATGCGAGGGTATCGCCCGCCAGAGCCCACACGCTCCAGGCAGCGAGTTGGGCGAAGCCCAGAGCTCCAAAGAATCCCTCCCAAGTCTTCGCCGGGCTAAGGTGGGGAGCCATCTTGTTTTTGCCAATGAGCGACCCAGTGATGTAAGCTCCCATGTCAGTGAACTTCGCGGAGGCGATCATCATTAGAATGAGCCAGGCCCCTGGGACCTGACCACCGGTCTCGGGAAGAAAAAGAAGCCGGAAGAGGAAGCAGCCGAAGAGAATCGGGACATAGACGTAAGCTAGTAACCCGTCGCCAACGGCATCGACACTCTCGCGTCCTTCGATGCCATTGCGAAAGCGCCAGCAAAACCCCGCGAGCACCACGAAGACTAGGCCTGCCATCTCCCACAGGAATCCCCCACTTCCAAGCCAACCATTGATCAAGCCCACCCCGGTTCCGAGGGAGACCACCAGTCCGATTAAAAGCCCGATCATGCGGCAGCCATCACCAGGGAATTTGGAAAAGAGCCCACGGAATTCAATCGCTCCGGCCACCGTCAAAAAACCGACCAAGCCAAAGAAGGCCCAGGCATTTTGGGAGATGAAAACCGTCGTGAC
>CALBVA010000104.1 GCA_937969125.1 uncultured Verrucomicrobiales bacterium
GTCCACTCCGAAGCCGGGCTCTGGGCTGGCAATCAACTCCTCAAACGCGGGCAGAAAGTCGGCGTCGATTTTGAGGACTGGTTCTCCGAAGACCTTCCGGAAGCGGACCGCATTGGACGGCCCGTCAAGGAACTGAAGGCACTCGAAAAAAGCATCCTCCAACAAGCTTCCCCGCAATTCGCCACCACCGATGCCATGGCGAAGGAGCTTCAGAAAGCGGCAGGCACTTCCACCACCCCGCTCACCATCCCCAATGCCTTCCCTTGGTCCAAGGCTCCCGAGCACCGCAAAGGATCTCCACCGCTAAAGCTCTACTGGTTCTCCCAGACCATCGGCCCGAAACGCGGACTCGAGGAACTCGCCACCGCACTGGAAGCTGTCACCGGCGACTACGAACTCCACCTCCTCGGCGCGCTGCGAAACTACAAAGACTGGTTTGAAACGACCTTCGCAAAATCACGCGATCACGTCATCGTCCATGAGCCAGTTTCCAATGCCGACCTCCCCGGGGTCAGCGCACAGTTCGATGTCGGGCTCGCCCTGGAAATCCCGCACTGTCCGAACCGCGACGTCACCGCGACCAATAAAATCTTCGAATACCTCCGCTGTGGACTCGGCGTCATCGCCACCGACACCGCCGGTCAAAAGGAAGTGATGGCAGCCTGCCCCGAGGCCGGTGAGATCATCCCCGCCTTCGATTCCGCCGCTCTCACCGTGGCCATCCAGCGACTGATCGATAATCCCACCCTCATTCCTGAAATCAAAAAAGCCGCTCTCCATGCTGCTGAGCACACCTGGGCCTGGGAGAAATTTTCGCCCCGGGTCGGCAGCGCGTTGAAGGGGGCCTTGAAAGACTGATCATGAATTCCACCCTCCAGATCAACCTCGCTCCGAGTGACTATCGCCTCGCGAAATACCTCCTCCCGCATCAGGTCGAGACCTGGAAGGATCAGGTCGATGAGATCCTCCTCATCGTCGATCTCCATCGCAGTGCCGGACGCTTCGGCGCGAATTGGGAGGAGGGAAAGATTGCCCTCTTCAAGATCATAGAAGAACTCGGCGATGCCGTCCGCGTCGCCGAGGTGGACTACTCCGAGGCCGCCAAGCAACGCTGCGCCGGCAAGTGGACCGGCGGCCGCCCCATCAGCGAAAAGGACTTTCGCGGCGGCCCCTCCTACGCCTACTTCTTCGGCCTGACCGAAGCGAAGGGCCGCTATATCTTCCACGCCGATGCCGACATCTTCTTCGGAGGGCGTGACCCAAAATGGCTCGCCAAGGCCATCGAGTTCTACGAAGCCAATGAGGACATCCTCTTCCTCGGACCGCACTCCGGGAAACCTACCAAAGACGGCCGACTTCTCACCCTCCCACATGAGCAGGATCAGCGCGCCGTCAATGGCACCCGCTTTGATTTCATGAGCACCCGCGTCTTCATGATCGACTACGAACGCTTTCTTCAGCAAATCTCGTACTTCGAGCCAAAGCGCCCCTCCCTCCGCTCCCGCATTAAGGCAAAAGTCGAGGGCAACGCCGCCTGGGATCTCCCCGAACACTGGATGAGCGATGCCATGAATGCCTCCGGCATGTGCCGCTACGAATTCACCGGCGAGGACCCTGGCATGTGGTCGCTCCACCCGCCTTACCGCTGTCCCGAGTTCTTCGAAAAACTCCCCGACCTCGTCGCCATGGTCGAAGACGACTCCCTCCCCGAAGCCCAACTCGGCAACCACGACGTCAGCGATGCCCTCATCGACTGGTCAGACGCCAAACGCCTCATCCGCGAGAACCGCTGGTGGAAGCGGCTTCTGAAGAAATAGCCATCTTCGGAACAATTGTTCCTGAAAATCTTTGATCAGAGTCGACAACAAGATCGACTCAGTCGATACTTGAATAGAAACAATCGATTTAGGTGATTTTAAAAATCACCCTACGGTTATGGCATGTCAGAGATCAACGACCGCCGACCGCTCAGAACCCGCACCCAGGGTTGGGTTCACAAGAGCACCCTGCTACTCCTTAAAACCGGCATCACCCCCAATCAGGTTTCTCTCCTGAGTATCGTCTTCGCGGTCGGCGGTGCTACCGCGTTTTTCTTCAGCCACGATCACCCCATCCTCCTGCTCGGAGCGATAGCTGGAATCCAACTCCGCCTGATCGCCAACATGATGGACGGCCTTCTTGCCATCGAAGGCGGTCGGGCAACTTCCAGCGGCCCACTTTATAACGAGGTCCCGGATCGCTTCACCGACATGCTGTTGCTGGCCTCCGCAGGATATGCCACCGGCTCATCGGTTGGGATCATTGCGGGTTGGCTAGCCGTTTGCGGTGCATTAATGACCGCCTGCATCCGCATGCACGGCGCGAGCCTCACCTCCGGCACACATGATTTTGGCGGCCCTTTCGCGAAGCCACAACGAATGTTCGCCCTCACCGTGGCTGCACTCCTCACTTTAGTGACCGGCCATTGGATCATCCTCACCGTTTCATTGGTTCTCATTGCCACTGGAACTTACCTGACCTTTTTTCTCAGAACCCAGCGCCTTGCCAAGAAGCTAGCAAAAAAACCGGAGGTGGCGTCATGATTGCCAATCTCACTGCGCTGGCGATTCGTTTGTTTACCGGCGTGAGGCAGATGCAGAGCGATGATTTAAAACTCCCGCGGAAGGTCTTCTTCGCCCGTCATCAAAGTCACTTCGATACCCTGATAATCTGGGCCGCCCTCCCGCAGGGAGAACGCCAAAAGCTCCGACCAGTCGCGGCACTCGATTACTGGGGAAAGACCCGCCTCCGCCGTTGGTTCGCCTGCTCCGTCCTGCGCGCCCTTCTCATTGATCGAAATCCCAAATGCTCCCGGACCGAACACCCACTCGCTCCTATGCGAAAGGCTCTCGATGCCGGTGACTCCCTACTGATCTTCCCGGAAGGCAAACGGGAGACCGCCGTTAATGTCGGAGACTTCAAGTCCGGTATTTACCACCTCGCTCGGCACCAGGAGCGCATCAACTTCCTCCCGGTCCATCTCGAAAATCTCGGCCGCATCCTGCCACGCGGCGAGATGCTCCCTCTCCCCGTCATCGCCCGTCTCGAACTTCACCCCGCACTCTCTCTTCGCGATCACGAAACCCGCATCTCCTTCCTAACCCGCTGCCGCGAGGCCGCCCTCTAACAGTCCAAAATCATGCCTACCGAATTAATCCACGTTCTCCTTGCCCTTTTCACAACCCTCTCGTTTGCCTCGATCATCGCCTGGCTGATCGGGCGAAAACACCAATCCGACACGGTCACCAACCTCAAATCACGCATCAAATCGTGGTGGGTCATGGTAGCGGTCTTCTCAGTCGCACTGGCGCTGGGACCAATGGCCAATGTCGTCCTCTTCGCTTTGATTTCATTCTGCGCGCTGAGAGAATTTGTCACCCTCACGCCGACTTCGCGTTCGGACCATCGCGTTCTCTTCTGGGCCTTCTTTGTCATCACCCCGATTCAATATATCCTCGTCGCGATCAATTGGTATGGACTCTCCAGCATCTTCATCCCGGTCTATGGTTTTATCTTCCTACCCGTCCGCCGTGTCCTCGCCGGTGACCATGAGAACTTCCTCGTAAATGTGGCCCGCCTGCAATGGGGACTACTTGTCTGTGTTTATTTCATCAGTCATATGCCCCTCATCATGCAGCTCCCCGTCGTCGGCTTTGAAGGAAAGGAGGCGCTCCTTCTCCTCTTCCTCGTCATCTGTGTGCAGGCCAGCGACGTCCTGCAATACGTCTGGGGGAAGCTCTGTGGAAAGCGCCCCATCGCTCCCACGATTAGCCCAAACAAAACGGTCGAAGGCTTCATCGGCGGGATTGGCTCCACCACCCTCATCGGTGGAGCACTCTCCGTCATCACCCCCTTCAACTTCTGGCAGGGGGCAATGATGACCCTCGTCGTATGTCTGGCCGGCTTTCTCGGTGGACTCGTCATGTCGGCCATCAAACGCGATCTCGGAGCAAAGGACTGGGGCGACGCCATCCCAGGCCACGGCGGTTTTATGGATCGCATTGATTCCCTCTGCTTCGCAGCCCCACTCTATTTCCACCTCGTTAACTTCTACTTTACCGAGGGAATCCCAGTCGGGCCAATCTATGGATTCTAGTGCTCCGAAAAACTTAAACTGGTGGATAGATCTGCTGGAGATTTTTGGGAGCGTAAGGAGGAAGTCTTTCAGTGAATCGGGATTCTTAGAAAGGATGACGACGCGGCGATCGCGAAAATACACAAGGAGATATTCGTCAGTTTAAGGTTTTCGGAGCACTAGCAACGATCATATTCTCCATCGCGTATACCTTTCGTCGCACATGGCTATCGTCATTCTCAGCTTCTGTTGATGATTCAGATTTCCAGTTGAAGTAAAACCAGACGGTGTTTCCTTTCTTGTTGGGAATTCCCTACCTCTCCCACCTCTGCTAATGCTTCCCCTCCGCCTGACTTTTTACCTCTTCATTGGCTTACTCCCCTCTTGCGCTCCCACTCCCCGTCAGTCGATGGCTGAATTCAAGACCCCCGGAAAGCTCGTTCTGCAAAACAAAAGCCACCTTCAGCTCTACGAATCGAAAAAAGTGAGCCGCAAAGCACGCCCGGTAATCTTTGTTCACGGATCACCCGGAAAGGCCGGACACTGGAGCCGCTATCTCAGCGACCCGGAACTCACGAAGCGATTTCACCTCATCGCCTACGACCGCCCCGGCTTCGGCCAATCGTCCAAATCGGTCAAGAGCCTCCCGGCACAAATCAAAGCACTCGGAGAGATTCTCCAAAAACAAGACCAGCCGGCGATCCTCGTTGGACATTCCCTGGGAGGAGCCATCGTCCTTGGAGCCGCGGCCCGCTATCCAAATCAGGTTCACTCCATCATCACCATCGCTCCCTCCGTAGAGCCGCGATCCAATCATGTCTTCCGGGTCAATGCAGCCCTGCGCTACAGCGGACTCGGCTGGCTCCTATTCCCGCCCTGGCGAAACTCCCACCGTGAAGTCGTCACCCTCCTCCCCACCCGTCCGGACCTCCAGCACGAACTACCAAAAGTCACCGTCCCCGTCACCATCATCCAAGGAGTCCGCGACAAACTCGTCCCATCCACCAATATCGCCTTACTCGAAAAAAACCTCACCGCCAGCCGAGTGAAAGCGATCACCCTGCCCAATGAGGGACACTTTATTCCCTGGCGGCAATTTAACCTGGTCAAAAATCTTCTCTTACAGAAGTAGAACCCCGGGGATTACTACAATCTGCCCCTCCTCAACTCGCTCTAAATTTCATAGCAAATGTCGAGTATCCCCATATCCTGGCAAAGACGACCATCGTTACTTGTTCTTTTTTTGCCGGATTAGTAATTGATTTTTTTGCCTAACGACTGACCGATCCACTCACTCATCAACATGACTCGACTCATTCCAGCTCTTACGGCGATACTCTCATCTCTTTTGATTCCCTGCCTTCTCCTCAGTGGATGCTCTGATGAGGAACAGAAAGACATCACAATTAGAAAAAAAGAACCTGAGGATCAAACAGATCTGAAAGCTCTCATGTCGAGATTACGGAATGCGGTTCTCGAAGATGACGATGAGACCGCCATTCCCATCGCCAAGAGGCTGTTCCCAACCCAGGAAACCTTGGCACTTTCATGCGTTTCTTCCGGTCATTCAGCTAGCTATCAATCGGTTTCGAAATGGCTGGAGCAAGTAAAACCCCGCAAACCAAAAGACTACCTACGGAACTTCCCCTTCAAAAGTTGGCAAACCGAAATCGTCATCAGCTCGATGAGCGGAGAAGAACTCAAGGAAGCAACAGCAGACACCAGAAAAAAATCTGGGTTTCACAAGGAAGCATTTCGGCTTGCCCGGTCTGGATTCCTCAAAGCTTCAACCCAATTTCACTCAGTTGAATTCCGGAAACCGGGAGATCTTTTGGGACGGCGGTTCGAACTTTTTGTCTACGACCCTCAGAAAAAAGCATGGAAAATGCTTGGCCCGATTTGGAGAATACTGAAATCTCCCCAGCAACAATTAAAAAGATGAATCTCAGAGTCCCAAATCATCAAAGCTTTCTCCAGAAAGCCCACGCTCGCTTGAGAAATTCAAGCCAGTCGTTCAAGCTCAAACTACCTTATCTGTTTGGAATAAGCGCCATTGTATCGGGAGCTCTGGTTTTGGCAGAAGAGGATTCCCCACCTCCCGAAAACGGACAAGTCATCGAATCTGGTGAACGCGAAATCCTGAAAGTGGCCGTGATTCAAAAGGAGGACCACTCCGTCATCATCCGCCAGGCAACCCCTCCTCAAGCTGTCCAGCCGACGCCTTCACCGGCCTCAGCTCCGAAAAGCCAAATGACAGATGAAGAATCAGTTGAGAAACGTAATCTCATGATCACCGTCACTTGCCTGGAAAACAGGGCCAGTCTGATCGAGTGGTCGAGGGGAACTGAAAAATTTTCGGCCTGGAGCCCCATCAACTTCGAGCATCTTAGCGGGCAGCTTCATTATGAAGCTCGGGGAATCAAATTCACCTTAATGAATCTGGTCACAAAACGACCCATCCCGGATCGACCTCATCCGGAGCTAAGCGAACGCGAGCGTCTGT
>CALBVA010000105.1 GCA_937969125.1 uncultured Verrucomicrobiales bacterium
CCTGGACGAGTAAGTTACTGGACGGATATGAAGTCTCACTCATGCGAACCGTCTCGACCAACTCCTCCATCGAGGCGTCCCGATTTTCAATGAAGCCATTGATTCCGTCGAAACGACCGTGGGCGCGATTTCCCTTCGCCATGAGGCACCCGAGGTCGGCAGCTTTGGAGGTAAACTCGGCATATTTGGCGGGACTTTTTGGAAGCCCGCCCGCTCCTCGCAGGTGGTAGTTTCCGAGATTTTTAATCCCTAACGGGTGCCCGGCGTCGGCAGATTTTTGTGCGAGAGCGAGTCCTTTCACCGCGTTCTTTTCCGTCCCCATACCAACGAGGTAACAGCGAGCTAAAATCGCCATGCCGTAGGGATTTCCGAGATCAGCAGCCTTCTTTGCGAATTTGAAAACGACCTTCTCATCGTATGAAATTTCCGGAAATCCATTGCGTGAGCAGTCCGCCCACTCGGCCATCGCTTCGGGGTCTTTTTTCTCGATTCGCTCCTTTAATTTATCGGCGGGGGTCCGTTTGCCATTCCAGAGACCATCAGGGACTGCCAGAGCAGAGAATGCGCTGAGCGAGAAGAGGAGGAATTGCAGGAAGACATGCGAGTGCATCACTCTGCTAGCCTGCAGAGATTTTTTCATCGGTCAACTCTCCGAGAAGCTGGACCAGCAAAAGAAGCAAGGCTGTTATCCACCGAATTTCGACATCAGCTCTTCATCAATTCCGTCCAGTGAGGTAGCTACCACGAAGTCATCCGGCGGGCAAGCTGTCTTCAACAGGCCGATCAGGGGATCCCAAAAACCCGCTCCAGAGTCATCGGGTCGATTAAAAATGATCACCGGCTTGTCCTTCATGAGATCATTGTCCTGCTGCTTGAAAATCATGAGTGCCAGAAGTTCCTGCACCGTGCCGGCCCCGCCGGGAAAGATGATGAAGGCATCCGAATTCTCAATCATGACCTCCATGCGGGTATAGATGTCATCGCGCAGCCAGAAGCGGGAGAGCCCTTCCGGCAGGCCTTCGAGTTTAATGATGTGGGGGACATTGGAACCGGCAGTCCAGCCTCCCGCACCGACCGAGCCGCGCACTACCGCCCCCATGATTCCGGATTTCCCGGCACCGGACACACAGCCAAATTTGTTGTCGGCCAGGCGGCGGCCCAGCTCCTCACCATCGGCGATGTAGGAGGGATCCTCCAGAGTGGCAGAGCAAAAAACACAGACATTTCCAATGAGGTCCGCAGGCGGTGGGACATCACCGGGAATGACTTCCTCATCGTCATGAACTTCCTCGCGCCCGGCATCAGGTAGGCCCTTGGATCGTGCCGACTGAAGCCGCTTGATGACCTTTTCAGGAGAACTGGCACTGAGCAGGAAATCGCGGTGATCTTGTTTCACCGTGCCCATCGTGCGGAGATGCGCCAGGACCTGAAAAAAGGGATCCCAGGAGAAGTCGCTATTCAGAATGACAGTGGGCTTACCGAAGAGATTGTGGTCGAGTGTCTGGTAGCCGACGAAAATGGAGATCGCCTTAAACATGTCCTCCAGCGAGGCATCTGGGGTGAAAACGAAGGCATCGGAGGCTTTGATTTTCTCCTCAATATTGGCGAGGGTGATCCGCTCGCCGCCATTGGAGTTGTGAATATCCCACCCGGAATTGAAGAGGAGGAAGAGGAGCTTCGCCCGAGTGGAGCGACCGGCATCTTCGGCGCCGAGAACGGAACCGGAAAGTCTGATAAATGGCATGGGGAGATGAAAATGATTCACGCGGGCGATTCGCCTCGCGCGGGTCACCAAGATAAACGATTCTCACAAAGTGAAAGCGGAATTTTTAAAAGCTGCCATTGATGAGGCCCTCGAGGGACTGGAGGAAGGTGGCATTCCCATCGGCAGCGTGCTGGTCTTCCAGGATGAAATCATCGGGCGCGGCCATAACCGGCGGGTGCAGGATGACAGTACCGTGCTGCACGGAGAGATGGATGCTTTGGAAAATGCCGGCCGTCTCCCGGCTCACATTTACCGGGAGTGCGAACTCTACACCACTCTCTCGCCTTGCTCGATGTGCAGCGGAGCGATCCTGCTCTACGGCATTCCGAAAGTCATCGTCGGCGAGAACCGGACCTTCATGGGTGAGGAGGAACTACTCCGCGAACGCGGCGTGCAGGTGGAGGTGTTGCAGGACGAGGACTGCATCGCGATGATGCAGGAATTCATTAATGAGCATCCCGACCTCTGGAATGAGGATATTGGTGAGTGACGAATTGCTCAGCCAATCTCGGTGCGTAAATGACACCTTTGGAACCCAGCCCGTTAATCATCCAGCCGAGCCCGGCCTGATGGAGCACCACCGGCTCGCTACGGTTGATGATGGGCCGGATGCCTGCGACGTGATCAAGGACCTCATATTCCCGGTCGGTGAAGGTCTCGAAGAGGCGGCAGACCTTCGCCCGGCCCTCGTCCGTCGGCCCGCTCTCCAACTCATCCCACTCGTAAGTCGCCCCGACCCGATAGCAATCCTCCCCGATGGGAATGACCCAGCCGTTTCGATTCAGGATGCGGGATTCATTCCATCCCGGCACCCGCATGGTGAGAATCTCGCCCTTCGCGCTCCGATGAATCACATCAGCAAATTCTCCTCTCAAAAGCCCAGCCGCGCCGGTGCAGTAGATCGGCCCTACCGCCATCGATCTCTCGATAAATTCCCCGCCATTTTCCAAAAATCGCGCACGCGCACGCTCCAGAAAAAGCGGGCAATTCAACCATCCCCCACCACGCCAGGTCACGCCTTTCTCGTCCACCTTTTCAATCCATCCCTCTAACAGATCGCGCTTCTTATCGAATTTTGCGCGATCCTTTTCATCCCGCCAGAGCCGAAGAATCGGCAAGGGGGTAAAGAGGTCCTCACCGAGATCACGATAAAATTCCTCCGCCACCTTCCAGGCCTCATTAACCTCCGGACTCGGCTGAAAATTCCGCCCCGCCACCGGATTCACGAGCCCTGCCGCGACCAGCGTGCTGCCGCCGACCCCGTCATCCACCACCGTGACCCGGTGGCCTGCTTTTTGCAGCTCCAGCGCGAGGCACGCGCCTGTCAATCCGAAGCCGATGACCTCGACCATAGTCTGTTAGAGTTGAGTATCGAGCGCGGCGATGACGCCCCTGGCCTTTGCACGAGCTGCTTCAATATCCCCTGCTCTCCCGAGACCCACCGCCATCCGGCGTTTCCCCGCGACCTCCGGCTTTCCGAAGAGCCGGAGTTGGGTATCGGGCTCGGCGAGGGCTTGATCGAGATTTCCAAAACTCACCCGCTCCGAGTAACCTTCCACGACGTGAGCACAGGAAGCCGATGGACCGTGATGATGGATGTTCGGAATCGGCAGACCGAGAATCGCACGGGCATGAAGGGAGAATTGACTCAGATCCTGCGAGATCATCGTGACCATCCCGGTATCGTGCGGACGCGGTGATACCTCTGAGAAAATCACCTCGTCCCCTTTCACAAAAAGCTCCACTCCAAAGACTCCGTATCCCCCTAGATTCTCTGTCACTGACGCCGCCATTTCCTGCGCGCTTTTCAGGGCGGCATCAGACATCGGCTGCGGCTGCCAGGACTCGCGGTAGTCACCATCTACCTGGATATGCCCGATGGGTTCGCAGAATGAGGTCCCGCCAACGTGCCGCACGGTGAGCAACGTGATTTCGTAATCGAACTCCACGAAACCCTCCACGATGACCCGGCCCGCGCCCGCCCGGCCACCTTCTTGGGCATACTTCCAGGCCGGTAATATATCTCCCTCTTCCTTTAAGGTGGTTTGCCCTTTTCCAGATGAAGACATGATGGGCTTCACCACGCAAGGCAGCCCGATCTCCTTGATCGCAGCCTCATACTCGGCCAGCGTTCCCGCAAAGCGATACGGCGAAGTCAGACAGTCCAGCTCCTCAGCAGCCATCCGACGGATGCCTTCGCGGTTCATCGTCAGCTGCGTGGCCCGTGCCGTCGGGATGATAGTGGCCAATCCTTCCTTCTCAATCGCGGCGAGAGTGTCCGTAGCGATCGCCTCCACCTCCGGCACCACGAGATCCGGCTTCTCCTGCTCAATCACCCGACGGAGCGCCGTCCCATCCAGCATCGAGAAGACGTGGGAACGGTCAGCCACCTGCATCGCGGGGGCATTGGCATAGGCATCACAGGCGATGACCTCCACCCCGTAGCGCTGGAGCTCAATGACCACCTCTTTTCCCAGCTCGCCGGAGCCGCAGAGGAGAACTTTTTTTGCCGTGGAAGTGAATGGAGTGCCTATCGTGCCGGTCGTCGCCATGACGGAGTGAAGCCTAGCGCAGCCACTCTGAAAAGGACGTTTGAGAAGGCATTCCCATCATCGCCTTTTCGACCGTTGATTTCTCCAGACAGGTTCTCTATAAACTTTTAATCGTGCGAGATAACATGCTCCTGAAACGAATCCTCACTTCCCTCCTGACAGCCGCCCTGATGGCGCCTGCCACCGCCCAGTATGCCCATGATAACTTCGAAAAAGCGAAAGAGATCAGCGCGGATACCCGGGTCGAATCATCGTTGAAAGTCGACAACCCCGATGGTCTCGGCTGGGAACCCGGTGAGATCTCCCATGCCGGTCGGAAAGGCAGCGGCTCGCTTTGGTTCAAGTGGACCCCGAAGAAGAACCGCCGCGTCCTCATCCGCGCCATCCCGAATAACGGAGCTCCGGAGATGATGCTTATCCTCGCCATCTATACCGGGAATAGCCTCGAAACCCTAAAGCCGGTCCCCTGCTCCTCCGACTTCAAGACACCAGCTGAAAGTCGGGCGCGGACAGACGCCTTCAACGACGGGGTTCGTATTGAAATGGATGTCGCCAAGGGTGTGACCTACTACCTTGCGGTGGATAGCGAGACTCCTGAAAAGGTCGGACGCTTCCGCCTCACTATCGAATCTTCCAAGCGCACCTTCAGGCCAGCGCGGCAGATTCTTGGGGGCAACACACCCTGGGAATACTACCTGCCTCTCAGTCTGACACAAGTGAGCATCAACGACTTCGGCAAGCTCTGGACGCGCCCCAGCCAACCTAATCAATTGAAATTTCTGAAGGAGGGATTTAGCCCCATCGGCTACGGGAACGCCCATAAAACCGTCCTCCGGACCAATCTCGGCGGCGACCCCAAATTCGACCCCGGCGGCAAGACCACCTACACCGCCTACTTCCGCACGACTTTTACGCCGGAAGATGACATCACCGCACTCGGAGTGGAGGGAGTCTTTAACAATGGCGCCATCATCTACATCAACGGAAAGGAACAGCACCGGATCAATATCAGCCCCGACGCGCTGACCGAACGCTGGGACGTTCTCGGACTGGGCCAGATCGAGGGACTCAAGGAAGCTGAGCATCCCGTGGAGTATGCCACCCTCTCAGGCCTGAGTCTCCCCGCCGGGCAACCGGTCGATGTCGCGGTGAGCCTCCACCGCCTACCGAAGAACAACTACAATATGCTCTTCGCGATGAAGCTATTCGCGGTCGACACAAAGTAGAGGCCTAATCCTCCATTTTCACGCGGAAGAAGTCGGGAGCTCATTCCACTGCA
>CALBVA010000106.1 GCA_937969125.1 uncultured Verrucomicrobiales bacterium
GTTCAGGATGGGGAGGGTGAGCTTTCCTTTCTCGAGGTCAGTTCCGAGGGTCTTGCCGATCTGATCTTCGGAGCCAATGAGTTCCACAACATCACCCTCTTCGTCGATCAGCTGCTGGAAAGCTGCCGATAGATTCTTGCCCGCTCACGATCCGCCCCTAGGATTCCTGCCTATGGACGACATTAAGATCACCATCCAAACCAGCAAAGGCGACATTAACCTCACTCTCTTCCCGGACGACGCACCGATCACGGTCACTTCCTTTCTCCATCTCGCTTCGCGCGGCTTCTACGATGGCCTAAGCTTCCACCGGGTGATCCCGAACTTCATGATCCAGGGTGGTTGCCCGCTGGGAACCGGAACCGGAAATCCCGGATACAAATTCGAGTGCGAATGCAAGCCGCACCGCCGCCACGACAAGCCCGGCATGCTCTCGATGGCCAATGCCGGCCCAAACACAAATGGCTCGCAGTTCTTTATCACCCACTGCCCGACTCCCCACCTCGATGGCAAGCACACCGTCTTCGGCGAAACCACCGAAGGACAAGATGTCATCGATTCCATCAAGGGCGGTGATTTGATCAAGACCATCACCATCCACGGATCCACTGACGAGCTCTTCACAGCTCACCAGTCGAGAATCGACGACTGGAAGAAAGGCTAAGCTCCACCCACACTTCCTCTCACCCCGTCGCGACAATGATCCGGCGGGGTTTTTATTTTAACTTAAACAGAACTGGAACACCTGCAGGAGGCTTACCGCTCCCATAAAAATGAGTTCTACCCGGTTTACGGCCGCCGCCATCCCCGAAGACTATCAGGTCACTGACATTCGCGATTTTCACCGATAGCTTTCCCCATCGTAATCCCTCCCGCTCATGTTATCATTTCCGCATGAGCAACCCTCGCCTCTGGCTCGTAACCCTCCTCGCCACCCTACCCCTCGCGGCCCAACAGCCCACGCTTGATTTCGGAGATCTTCCGGATTCCTTCGGCACCCTCGCGGCCTCGAATGGTCCGCGACACACCCCAAATCCCAACCTCTTCCTCGGCACCGTGGTTGCCGACGCCGAGCTGGATGCCTCAGCCAATGACACCGCCACCGGTGATGGCGCAGACGAAGAGGTTTCCGCATATGCCATCACTGCGGGCCAACCGGATCCCAATAACCCCGGCAATATCCTAACCCAGATCGACTTCGCCATCCGAAACACCACCGGTGGACCCGTTCAGCTCTCAGTCTTTGCCGACTTCTCCCGGAATGGTCAGCTCCAGCTCATCCAGAGACCCACCGTCCAAAATAATACCAACGGATTCTCTCTGATTTACTCCCTCCCCCCCTCCTTCTACCCCCCATCCGGCGACCTCCTCGTCCCCTTTCGTCTGCGCCTCAGCACCACGACCGGCCTCGCCTCCACAGGTCCGAGCACTGGCCCCTTTCCGGATGGCGAAGTCGAGGACCACTTCTTTAACTTCGGCCCCCGCAGCAGCGACTCCGGACTTGGCGGAGATGATTATGGCGACTTCCCGGACACCGTTGCCGGAGCGCGACCCGGCGAATTTGGCACCGCAAACCCACCGGATTACCACACCCGCCGTGACAATACCGGACCCTACCACCGCATCACTCCAGGCCTCTCATTCAATGACACCTCTTCCCCCGATGGTGAATTCGGAGAGACTGCCAACCAGAACCCCACCGCCACCGCTGACGCCGCTGGCCCGGTCGATGATGAATCCGGCCTCCTCACCGCCATCACCGATTTCACCGTCACCCCGATCAGCAGCAGCCCCCTGATGATCCGAGCCAATGTCACCGTGCTTGCCTCCCTACCGGTCGAGAACACCACCGGCACCACGGCCTTCGCCAGCGCCTGGGTTGATTTTGACCAGAGCGGCGAATTCGCCTTTGGTGAACAACTGGATCTCGCCCCGAATGACGTCCTGAGTAGGTACGCCACCATCCCTGGCGATGGCTCGCAGACCGAAATCCGTTTCACCATTCCCTACACTTTTATCGTCAATGATGCCTGTCAGATCGACGGCGACTACTACCTCCCCCTTCGCGTCCGCCTCACCACCTTCGCGAACATCGGCCCCCGCTTCCCGGCTCCGAATGGCGAGGTCGAGGACCACCTCATCCGTCTCCGCCTGATGAGCAGTGATTTCTGCGCCACCGATGACCGCGACTTCCTCCGCACCGTGACCGGCAATGCCCTCGCCGGTGCCGACCTTACTCTAGCCCCCGGCGACTTCCTCCCCGCCACCTATGCCGGACAAGCCAGCCCCGTTTGGTATCTTGGCCGCCAAAATCTCGGGACCAATCCCACCCTCACTGCTGTGCAAATCGCCGCGATCCAGAACGGCACACAAACCCTCTTTTTCCAACGGCCAGATGGCTCCGCTGGCATCGCACCGAAGCTCGAAATCATCGAATCACCCGACCTCCTGTCCTACCTCAGCGGGCAGGGATTGAGCGGGGCCAATTTCGCCCCCTACCTCGATCCGGATGGCGATGGCTGGTCAAACCTCGCCGAATACGCACTGGCCTCGGACGCTAGTGATCCAGCCAGCGGACCAGTCGTCAGCGTTGAAATGCAGCCGGACCCTACCACCTCCGCGGATCACCTCGGATTGCTCTACCCAAAGCGCCTCGGCACCTCGCTGGTGAGCTATGAAGTGCAGGGCAGCACCACGCTGGGATCATGGGGTTCCCCGATCGAACCCGCCGCCATCCCCGTCGGCCTGCCCGCTCCGCCCGCTGGTTATCAATGGGCCTTTGATCGGTTCTCCCTTCCCCAATCCTCCCTTGATGACGCTTTCCTGAGACTGAAGGTCGAGTAGATCCCGCACTGCCTGCCCTCCGGACTTGCGAGCGCCCTCCCCCATCGCTAAACCGCTCGTATGTCCATTTACGTCGTGACCGGTTCGGATGAAGGCCGCGTTTCCGAGGAAGCCGCCGCGCTCTTCGAGGAGCTGAAGCCGCCGAACTCCGACGACTTTACCAATGAGGTCATTGACGGGACCGCCGCCAATGCCGAGGAGGCCTTCCAAAGGTCCTCGAAAGCGATCGAAGCCCTCCAAACCCTCGGCTTCTTCGGCGGTGAAAAAGTGGTCTGGTTGAAAGCAGCGAACTACTTCGGAAACGACCGCACCAGCGAAGCGGAGCGCGCCGTCACCGGGGTGGAAAACCTCCTGGAAATTTTACAAGAAGGCCTCCCTCCCGGCGTCGTCTTTCTCCTCTCCTCCACCGCGATCAATGGCGTCCGCCGCTTCGGAAAATGGGTAAAGAAGAATGCCGACTACCGCTCCTTCGATAAGATCGATATCTCCAAGGAAGGCTGGGAAGAACAAGTGGCCCTCCTTGTCAAACGAACCGCCCGCGAGAAGAAACTAGATCTCACCGGCGATGCGCTCGATCTCTTCGTGCAACGCGCCGGAGCAGACACCCGCCAGATCAATAACGAGCTGGACAAGCTGGACCTCTACCTCGGCGAACGACGCGATGTCACCGTGGAGGACGTGACCTTGATGGTCTCGGTCAGTCATAAGGGAGTGATTTGGGAAATCTCCCGTGCCGTCGAGCGGCGCAATGCCCGCCGCGCCATCGACCTCATCGATTCCCTCCTCGCCAAGAATGAAAACGCTGTCGGTATCATCAAAGCCTCCATCATCCCGACGGTGCGGAATCTCTTCTTCGCCAAGCTCGCCGCCTCCTACGGAAATCTCAATTCCGCCCCTGCCGGGATCAAAGCGGTAATGCCGAAGAAGAAGGACGGGACCATCAACACCTGGGGCCTGAAACAAGCCTCCCGCGGAGCCGCCAACTTCACCCTCCCCCTCCTGCAAGCCGGACTGAACGCCTGCCTCGAAGCTGACAAAGCCCTCGTCACCTCCGGCCAGGACCCCCGCATGATCCTGCACAAACTCGTCATCAGCCTCTGCGATGGGCGGAAAGTGGCGTGATTTCTGCTCTCGCAAAAAAGCTTCAGCCAGGCTCTCCCTCGCGCAACTCCGGCCCCATAGCCGTCAGCCCAACTCAGCGAAGACCAAAACCGCTCCAACTAAAAAGACAAGATCCCAAAAATTATTTTGGAGATTTCGTTTCCTACTCTCACACCCCGGGAGCATGTGAGAGAAAGGATGCTTTAGCGTGTTTCGAGAAGGCAACGGAAGCCGATATCATGACGACGGATGGTTGCGGGAACTTTAATGCGAAGGCCGGGAAGGATGTTTCTAAAAGTCCCGGTGGTCCATGAGGCACCACGGATCGTAGAGTCACTGGTCCATTCCCAGGTATTGCCGAGCATCGTTTCATCGACGGGGCTGGTGGCGGGTGCGCCATCCTGATAACCGGTGAGGATGGGAAGCCGGGGGTAAAGTTGCCAGGCAGATGTATCTGCGAAATTTCCGGAACCAGGTGGTGGTGGCTTGAACTCATCCCATGGGAGGTAATCCGTGAGTGCGTGATTGATGGGGTCTTCAGCGGGTGGATTTTCGTTCAAGCCGGAGGCGATGGTCCATTCTTTATCCGTGGGGAGGCGGTAGCGTTGATTGGCAGAGAGGTGTCCGAGTTTTTGTTCGTGCCGGGTCAGCCATTGGCAGAAGGCGATGGCATCCTGTTGATGAATGCCGACGACTGGATGGTCGTCGTTTTGGGTAAAACCGGGTGAATTCCACTGGTGCCCCAGATCACGCAAAGCGAGGGTCGGTGAGTCCGGGTCGAAGCTTAACATGGAACCCATGGCATGGGAGTCGCTAGCCTCGATAAAGGCGCGAAAGTCGGCGAGACGGGTTTCCCATTTGCTGATGTATAAATTCGTGCCGGGAATGGGAGTGAACTCCATGCCGAGAGAATTTTTGGTCAGGTCGGGGGGAGTTTTTTCCCTTAGGAGAAAAGCTGACAAAAGCGCAGTGATGACCGTGACGATCAGCATGGGCTTGAGCCAGCGGCGGATCGGATGGGGTGGCCTGGCGAGAGCCTGGGAAAACCCGGTGATGCTTTGAAACCGTTTGTCGGGATCTTGATGGAGAGCTTTTAAAATGATTCCGCTGAGGTGGGGATCTTTGGTAGGGGGATCAAAGTTCCCGGCGGGAACTTTCCCGGTCAGCATTTCATAGCAAACAACGCCGAGGCTATAAATGTCAGCACGGTGATCGACATCGCGGAGCGAGTGAGTCTGCTCAGGAGCCATGTAAGCGGGTGTACCGAGAGCGCTATCAGTGAGAGTCAAGGTGAAGTCGCTCTTGGTCTCATCTAACAGTTTGGCGAGACCGAAGTCGGCGATTTTAATGAGTCCATCTTCACGCAAGAGGATGTTGCCAGGTTTGAGATCCCGATGGAGAACACCACGTTCATGAGCGTGGGCGAGACCGGCACAGATCTGGGTAATGATCTCTTGATGAGAAAGATCGCCGGCAGTGATGGCTTCACGCAGGGTGCATCCGGGGACATATTCCATCACGATGTAGAAGTGATCTTCACGCGATCCCGTTTCGTAGATGGAGACGATATTGGGGTGGTCCATCTGGG
Organism: uncultured Verrucomicrobiales bacterium; assembly: GCA_937969125.1. Lineage (GTDB taxonomy): Bacteria > Verrucomicrobiota > Verrucomicrobiia > Verrucomicrobiales > Akkermansiaceae > SW10. The sequence continues at coordinate 5,534 of CALBVA010000106.1, forward strand.
CCATTGAGAGAGCTTCGCGGGCAAAGCGTTCACGGAATCCGGCATCGCGCTTTTTTTCTGGTGAGAGGATTTTAATGGCAACCTCGCGGCCAAGTTTGATTTGTGTAGCACGGTAGACCACTCCCATCCCTCCTTGTCCGATGAGGGAGATCCCGGAGAAGTCGGGGAAGAGTCGTGCGGCCTCTTCTACGGGTAGCGGGATGAAGCTGATTTGGTCGTTTGGCGTGGCCTCGGTAGCGCGTTGCTGAATCATCCAGCGGGCGATGCCAGCCAGATCGTCCGCCGGAATATCTTCACGGTCGTCGGGATTCATGCGGCGCTGAGAATGCTCAAAAGGTAGCCGAGTTCCGAGTCAGTTTCGGCAGGATCAGGGTTGAGGAGAGTGTCGCGGACTTCCTGGGTGAGAAGTTCTTTAAAGCGTTCCCTCATGCGGTGGACCATGCCTTTGACGGAGCTGTCGGGGGCGTTCAGTTTCGCTCCGACTTCGGCCAGGGTGATGCCACAATTCTCTCCAGTTAAAAAGGGGCGGAGAACTTCGTAGCGTGCCAGTTGGTTCTTTGCTTCAAAGGTGGCCTTTAGTTTTCCGAGGGCATTTTCAAAAATCCCGCGAGCCCAGTTCCGGTCAAAATACTGGTCCGTGTGTTCGGTGTCTGATGGTTCATTTTTCAGGCATTCTTCCGCCCATTTTTGATCGACGGAAAGGTGAATGACTCCTCCTCCGCGCTTGAGGCGTTTTTCTTTCCGGCTTTGATTTGCGGCGTAATGTTTCAGGCAGGAGAGGAGAAAGCTGCGAAGTTTGCCTTTGCTGGCATCGGCTTTTTCAAGGTGCCGTTTTTCGATAAACCAGAGGAGAAAGTCCTGCGTAAGATCTTCGGCAGCTTCCGGAGAACGACCAGAACGCCGGAGCCAGGCGTAGAGGGGATACCAATAGAGCTGGCAAATTTCATTCAAAGCACACTCGGCCTCTTTTCCCCCGGGTTGGGCCGCCAGGGCTACGAGACTCCAGCGGGTTTGCTCAAAGGCGGCATTCTTCTCTTCCATCTCTCTGGTGAATGGTGAAGTTTAAGTTGTTCAGTGATAATTGGAATCAAACAAATATCAGTGGTCATGGTGATGGCTGCCGGGGCGGTGGAACCGGTAAGAATCACGCGCGACCATGCGGATGAAATGCTCCCGGTGTGGGATCCTGCCGGTGAGACAATCGTATACCGGACCAATCGTGAGCCGGGCCGGGTTCCTGCGATTGCTTCGGTAAGCGCGGATGGCTCGAAGGAGCGATTGGTGGCGACCGGGAGACAGGAGGGATTTGGAATTTGCAGCGGATCGAAGCTGGCGTGGGTTGGGAAATCCGGAAAAGTGGTGACGGGCGAGACGAGCCAGTTCCATGAATTTTTAGAGTTCAAGCCGGAGCCGGAAAGATTAACGCGTGAGGTATTGGACGGCGATGATGATCATTTTTCGGTGAAGCTCGTGATCGATGGCGGTGGAGGTTCAGGTCTCTTTGACATCTCGCGTGATGGCCAGGTTGCCCTTTGGCGCCATAGTTCGATTGGGGGGAACGGAACCGTGAGTTTACGCCTGGCACCGTATCCGGATTTGACAGGGGGTAAGACCTCGGAGACAGGAGCATTACTTGTGCGGCGTGAAAATACGAGGGAGAAGGATGCAGCTTTCATGGATGGCTCGCTGGGACCCAAAGGTGAATTTGTGATCACTTCGGAAGCCAGTGGTGCAGGCTATGACCTCTTCCTTTATGAAGTGAAAGCACCCGGGAAACGCACTCAACTCACCACAAAGGGTCGGGAAAAGGGATGGCACTTTCGGCAGCCCGTGATCTCTCCTGATGGAAAGAAAATCGTCTGTGCCATGCGCAGCCCGATAGGTGAGACCAGACAGGGTAGAATCTATCCGGCTTCATGGGATCTGGCCTTGCTCGAAATCGGTGAGCAAAAACTCACCGCGCTGACGGCTACTCAATTACTGAGCGAAAATTCTCCAAGCTGGTCCCCGGATGGCACGAGAATAGTTTTTAGCCGCAGGGATACCACTGAGGCAGGGACGGTGGAACCGGCTGAACCGGATAACGCCAATCTCTATCTTCTAAAAATAGAGTGATTTTTTCCGAACCCGGGAGCGAAAAGAGACAAGGAAGGAGTTGTAAGGGGCAACTCCCTTTCATTCTACTATGAAATTATTTCCATCTCTTCCCCTGATGCTCGCCTCCGCGCAAGCGGCGACCATTGGCTATTGGCAGTTCGAAGAAGGCCCGGCGGACTCGGCGGCCAGTGCGATTCTGGATTCATCTGGTAATGATGTCACCGGCACCGCGAATAACGGGCCTCTTTACAGCACCACGATCGCTGCGAATGCTCCGTCTGGAACTTCGCTCAGTCTCACTCTTGACGGACTGGATGATACGGTGACCATTCCCGCTGCCTCCGGGCCGCTGGCAGCGGCAGGTTCCTTCACGGTAGAGTTCTGGATGCGGAGTTCTGCGGCAACAGTTGGGCTCGACTTATTGGTGGATAAATCCCACGGCTTCACCGACTCGACTGGTTGGGTTTTTCAATCAAATCTCAATGCCGGAACGGTCTTATTTGGAATAGGAACGGGCGGTGCCGGGGCTGGAAATTTCACCAGCGTGTCGAGCGGGGAAAGCCTTTATGATAACCAGTGGCATCATCTTGCAGGTGTTTATGATTCCACTGCAAGGATGATCGAGTTCTTCGTAGATGGTGTTTCACAAGGCACTGCCAGAGGAACCTATATCAGCAATGATCGCGTGATTCGCCTGGGAAACACCAGACAGCAAAGCCGGTTCTTCGGTGGCTCCCTGGATGAACTTCGGATTTCAGACGAGGTGCTGGAGCCCGGGGAATTTCTGAACAGCGTTCCGGAATCCTCGTCAGTGCTACTCACGGTGCTTTCGCTCAGTTTCCTGATCGCCCGCCGTGATCGCTAGAATTTCTAGAATTCGAGAGAAAATCTGCTAACAAGTGTTTCATTATGAAAATGACAACCCCCATTTTTCTAACCATGTGCATGGTGATATCTTCACATGCTGATGTTGTTTTTGGTCCCACAGCGCGAACTCAATTCGATGCTTTTCGTGATAACGATGGCGATCGCTTCGAGGACTTCGAAAGTCTCCCGACCGGCCCGTTGACCGGGCTGGATGGACAGGGTGTGACCTTTCGCACCACTGAGAATCGCTTTGGGACAATTAGCCCGCTGGACCTGCCGGTCGTTGTTTTACCGTGGGATTTTGTCACCACAAACCCGGGCATGATTTCACCGATCCGCAGTGGTGCGCCGCGATATATTCCAGATGGACAAAACCTCTTTGAAATTCGCTTTGATCAACCCCAGCTCCGCGTAGGCATCCGGCGGATCTGGAATAGCAATACCATTACGCGCTTTTACAATGGGGACACCCTATTGGCAGAGCATGATGCCACTGCGAATAATGAGTTCGTAGGATACCTCGGTGCCCCTGATGATTCTGATGACCGTGTCACTAAAATCGAACTGGATGGGGAACGTGTTCAGGGCGTTTATCAAGTCGGGTTCGCTGACGACCTTTTTTGGCACGGCGGTCCCCCTGCACCACCCAGTCCGAAGCCCTGCGATCCCGCGATCCGCCTGACTTTTGACCAAGGTAATGAATTCCTGCCAGTCTGGGATCCCAATGGAGAGATCATCGCCTTCAGCACGGACCGGTCACCCGGTGACTGGCGTGACATCGGCGGGGTGCATCCTGATGGCACAGGAGAAGGCTTACTGGCAACCGGCTTGCAAAGCGCCTTCGGGCTCGGCCCGGGTCCGTTTTCATGGGTCGGTTCCACTGGTAGATTGGTAACTAATGAAACGATCAGCCTGCATGAGTATCTGGAATTTGATGTCAGTCAGGCTCCCTTCACCCGGAACGCTGCCAATGGAAGTGATGCGGCCTTCACGCCGGTTCTGGCGATCGACGGAGGCGGTGGTGGTGGCTTTTTCAAAGTCTCCCGGGATGGCTCTACCGCCGTGTGGCGATACAGTGCTTCCGGCGGTGGCGGGCGCACGACCATTCGGACCATGCCATACAGCTCCCTCACCGGACAAAACGCGTCGACCATCGGCACGATTCATCTTGATGAGACCCCACCAGGCGGGGCGCAGTGGTTCCTGCAAGGCCTGGCAATTTCCTCGGACGGTTCTTTCTTCATCGTCGCCCGGGAAGTCGGAACGGGATACGATCTCTGGCGATATGAAACTGATCAAAGCACTCCGCCCGTGCAACTCACCACCAGCGGATCAAGCGGGGTCTTCAACCGCCTTTGCGAAATCTCACCGGATGATCAGACGATCGCTTACACCTATTTCTCCGGTGTGACAGGAGAGACAAACGACATCTTCCTCATGAATGTAGATGGCACAAATGTCCGCAACCTCACGAACACGCCGAACATTTCAGAAGCGAACCCTACCTGGTCTCCTGATGGAAACTGGCTCGCTTACCAAAGGTCGGAGCCCGACGACTCGCCATTTTTAGTGGAAGGAGAAACTCCCAACTCAAATATTTTCAAACGCCCCATTGATCCTGCCTCCCTCTTGACTGAGCAGGCACTCAGCGGAGCCCCGGCTGCGACCACCGTCATGCTGGATGGTGGAGAAGAAAGGTTTGGAATTCGCTATCGCCGCCAGGCTGGCGGCGCGGCCACCGCTGATCAAACCTACATCAGCGCGGACTTTGTTTATACAATTCAAGTTTCCAATGATCTCATCAAGTGGGATCCCGTCGGGAGCACCTTGAGCTATCTGGACATCGTGGATCATGGAGATGGGACCGAGTCTGTTACCGCGATCCTTGCCGAGCCATTTTCTGACACGCCACGATTTCTCCGGGTCGGCCTGGGTTTTAACTGTGAATAAAGAACCACCACGCATGCAGGTGTTACGGAATAACGCGACAAACTTGTTTTCATCTGCTAAAATGCTCTCATGGCCATCGCCAAAAAAATCGTTCTCAACGAGCAAGGTGACCCCACTGATGTGATGATCTCTTACGAGAAGTTCATGGAACTCTCAGCGCTTTATGGCTGGGATCAGGATGAGCCTGAGGAGGAGCCCAAGGGTGATGCTTTCGGTAAGGCGATGGACAAGGTCTTTGATCATCACGCACCTTTGCTCGAAAAGCTTTCTCAGTAAGCAAATTTAAGGAGCCCTATTGGAATGGCATCTGAGCCTCTTTTCTAAATGTAGAACAAGTTTTCACGGTTCATCATCGCTCTCTACTTGAGCATGGTGGCATGGCTGGGGTGAGAGATCAGGATGGAATCGAGGCTGCGGTATTACAGCCTCGGAATGTCTTTCTTTATCTCAGTGGCGATCTTTTCGACCTTGCTGCCGCCTACGCCTTTCACATCGCTGAGGCGCAGGGGTTTGTTGATGGAAATAAGCGGACCGCCGTTGCCTCCGCTTTGATCTTCTTGGAAATCAATGAGGTTTCCACGACGAAAATTGACTCCATGGAGCTTTACCAACCAGTGATCGAAGTGTCGGGAGGAAAGCTTGATCGCGAAAGTTTGGCCCTGCGGATGCGTGAACTCTTCGGAACTTAAAGCGGGGCGGAGAGGTTCTTGAGGGACTTCTTTTGCTGGTGCTGGATTTTTGAGGAACAGAGTGGGGCATGGCAGCTTCCGCATAGGAAAATACCCGCGTGGCATTGGACCCAGTTTGGGGGAATGCCGAGGTTCCTTCTTACGAAAAAGCCTCCGTCCGAGTTGAATCGGGACGGAGGCTTTGGGAGTTTTTGGTCAGCCTTAGCTGAGGGCCTTGACGAGACTGGCGGCGTTGATGCCGAGCTCGTTCATGACGGTGTCGCCGGGGGCGGAGATGCCGAAGCGGTCGATACCGACGACAGTGCCTTCGAGGCCGACATATTGATACCAGAGGCCGCTGACGCCTGCTTCGATGGCGGCACGCTTGGTGCAGGATGCGGGGAGAATTTCCTCTTTGTAAGCATCTGACTGGCGGTCGAAACGTTCGAGGCAGGGAGCGGAGACGACGCGGACGCCGGAACCGAGTTCCTTGGCCGCTTCGAGGGCGTGGCCCACTTCTGATCCGGTAGCGAGGATGATGGCGGAGAGGTCTCCTTCTTCCTTCTTGAGGATGTAGGCACCCTTGGAAACGCCATCGCGGCGGGTCTCGACGGAGGCGTAGTCATTCAGAGAAAGAACCTTCTGACGGCTCAGGCTGAGAACGGTCGGTCCATCGGTGCGCTCCATGGAGGCGATCCAGGCACCGGCGACTTCCTCCTGATCGGCAGGGCGGATGACGTCGACATTCGGGATGACGCGGAGGCCGGAGACGGTCTCGACCGGCTGGTGGGTCGGGCCGTCCTCACCGACGCCGACGGAATCGTGCGTGAAGACGTAGGTGACGGGAAGCTTGGCCAATCCAGCAAGGCGGATGGACGGGCGGAG
>CALBVA010000107.1 GCA_937969125.1 uncultured Verrucomicrobiales bacterium
ACCGACCGAGTCCAATCCTCCGCTGAAGAAGCGAAGGTCCAGCGTGCCGAAAACGCCACCCGAATCGAACGTGGCGGAGAACGTGCTAGCAGTGGCGACGACGAAGAGGAAATCGAAGAGGAGGAGGAAGAAGAAGAAGAAGTCGAAGAAGATGACTCCGAGGAAGAGGAAACCGAGGAGGAAGAAGAGGAAGAATAATCGCCTCAACTACTCTCCACTACTTTCAAAAAGGCGACCGTCAGGTCGCCTTTTTTCCTCCCCACCACTCGTCGAAGCACGACCTCTATCCTTTCCAATCCTCCCCTCGTCCCGTAGTCATCACCTGTGGATTTTGTCCCTCTCATTCCTCCGCTGGTCGCCCTCACGCTCATCCTGATCACGCGACAGGCCGCGCTCTCCCTCTTCTGCGCTGCCGTCTCCGGCGCCTTTCTTCTCGCCGGTCCGAATCCGGTCCTCGCCATTCGCGCTCTCTTTGAAGATCACCTCTTCCCGGCCATCGGAGAAAGCACCTGGAACCTCAGTGCCATCATCTTCACGCTGACCCTCGGAGCCTTCGCGACCCTTCTGGAAAAAGGAGGCGGATTCACCGCCATCCTCCAGAAGATGCTCGCGGGCAGATCAAAAGCTCCCGAGAAAAAGCTCATGTTCGGAGTCTATGGACTCGGGCTGATGTGCTTTTTCGATGGCCTCGCCAATGCCGTCCTCCTCGGGCGCGTCGCCCGCCCTCTTGCAGACTCCCTGCGCGTCTCCCGGCAATTCCTCGCCTATGTCATCGACTCCACCAGCGCCACTGTGGCCTGCGTCGCCTTCATCTCCACCTGGATCGCGACCCAACTCTCCATCATCCAGAGCAGCTTGAAAGATGTCGGCTTTGAGGTGAATCCCGCCGCTCTATTCTTCCAATCCATCCCTTCAAATCCCTACTGCCTCCTCAGCCTTCTCCTCGTCCCACTCGCCATCTTCAAAGCCTGGCAACCTGGTCCGATGAGGAACGCCCTCCCCGCCCCGGTGGAAGATGATCTCAAGGATCTCCCCGTCAGCTCGGCCCGTCTGGCCCTCATTCCTCTCGCCGTTCTCGTCATCACACTTCCAACCTTCATCTACCTCTGGCAGACCGGCAGCGAAGTCTCATGGCAAAATGCCTTCACCTCCCCCGGAGTCCCCTACGCCATGGTTGCGGCTGGATTCGTCGCCCTCGCCTCAGCTTACCTCTGCTTCCCGAAGGATCGTCGCTCCGCCGCACCCGCACACATGCTTGAAGGAGCCGCCGCCCTCATCCCCGCCCTCATCATCCTGATCTGCGCCTGGATCCTGGGCAGCATGTTCAAGGAACTCGGCACCGCCCAAATGCTCTCCGAACTTCTGGGTGACAAGCTCACCATTCTCCAGATTCCGCTCGCCATCTTTCTCCTCGGTGCGGTCATGTCCTTCCTCACCGGCACCTCCTGGGGAACCTTCGGCCTTCTTATGCCTATCGCCCTTCCCCTGGTTATTGATGTCGGTCAAGGCCTTCCACCTGCCGAGGTGATGAGCGCGATCTCCATGACCATCGGCGCCGTCTTCGGCGGAGCAGTCTTCGGAGATCATTGCAGCCCTTTCTCAGACACCACCATCGTCTCGGCTCTCGCCTCCGGTTGCACTCCGACCTCCCACGTATCGACCCAACTCCCCTACGCCCTCACCACCGCAGCGGCAGCAGCCGGTGCCTACGGCCTCATGACCACCGGCATCCCCGGGTGGATGGCCACTCTCGTCGCCGCCATCAGTCTTGCGGGATTCGTCCTCACACGTAAGGTGTCATTATGAAAACTCTCTCTGCCATCCTCGCTTTCGGTATCGCCACCGCTGCGGCCATGCCGAAAAAGATCATGGTCATCGGAGACAGCCAGAGTGAAGAATACCGCTTCGAAATCCCCTTCACCGCTCCGGACTCGAATCCCATCGAGGCCAATGTCATGAACTGGATCGAGCTTCTCTCAGAGCACCGTCCGACTGAAGTGACCTTCGGCGAATACCGCCGCACCCTCGCTTCCTATCCCGATGTTCGAAACGGCGGCTATGAATACAATTGGTCCATCCCCGGTGCCTTCGCCGAAACCTGGCTGGATGTTCTCAACTCCTCCATCTTCGACGACCAGGAGTTCCTCACCTCGAACATCAACCTGCGGACTCAGATCCCCGAAATGGACGCGGTCGTCATCTTCATCGGCGGCAATGACGTCCGCCGCATCTACGGCCCACTCACCCGGGGAATGCCTCCCGCCGGCTGGCCTGGGACTCTCATTGATGAGGTCGATGAAATCGTAACCGAGATCCGCCGCGAACAGAGCGATATTCCCATCATCATCGGGACATTCCCGGATGTCGGCGGCACCGAGAAGACCCAAGGTGATCACCCCGACAAGGCAAAGCGCGATGTCGCCAGTGCCATCGTCAATCAGGCCAATGACGACCTCCGCACCTATGCCGCAGGCGAGGGCATCGAAGTCTTTGATGTCGCCGCCTTCACCACCGCGCTCATTGACCCAGCTCCCTACCGCATCGGTAATATCGAGTTCATGCCCTTCGGCCATCCTGAAAATAAACCGCGCAATCTTCTCACCAAGGACGGCTTCCACCCTTCCACCGCGACGCAGGCCGTCATTGCCAATGACATCATGACCGCGCTCAACGACAGTGAAGGCTGGGGGCTCACTCTTTTTACCGACCAGGAAATCCTCACCGATCTGCTGGGAATCGATCCCACTCTGGATGACGACTATCTCACCTGGATCACGGGATTCTCACCGACCAATACCTCCATGCTCGCTGATCCAGATGGCGACGGGCTGGAGAACCTCGGCGAGTATGCTCTCGGCAACAACCCTCTCACACCCGATATGCCGAAGGTGCAGTCCGATCTGAGCTTCAATTACACCATCGATCAATCACGTCGCGACTTCGTAAGAACCACCGCCCGCTCCTCTGACAATCTCAGCGACTGGTTCCTCGTCTTTTCTGATCCACCCTTTGTCCTACCCCGGCCTTTCGTGCGCCTGGAGTTTTCCCTCCCGAACTAATTTTCGCTTGCAGCCGCAATCGGCCCCAACCTGATTCTCAGGAAACGACGGTTCTGACCTTCGCGTGGTTGATCATCGAAGGCTCGCACCAACTCGATTTCATCGCGAGTCTCCAGCTCCACGAAAGTTCAATTGATCGGGTCCCAGTCCAGGCAGTTATCGCTCCGCTAAAACTCACAATGCCCAGGGGTCCGGGCGAAAGGAATGACGTCGCGGATATTTTGCATCCCGGTGACATACATCAGAAGCCGCTCGAAGCCCGCCCCGAAACCGGCATGCGGCACGGTGCCATATCTGCGGAGGTCGAGATACCAGCCGTAATTTTCGAGATCCAGCTCGTGATGCTCCATCGCGGCCTTCAACAGATCATACCGCTCCTCCCGCTGGCTTCCTCCAATGATTTCCCCCACCCCGGGGACAAGCACGTCCATCGCGGTGACGGTCTTTCCGTCATCATTTGCGCGCATGTAAAACGGCTTGATGGATTTCGGGTAGTTATAAACGGTGAGGGGACCATTGACCACTTCCTCGCAGAGGTAGCGCTCGTGCTCCGACTGCAGGTTCACGCCCCATTCGACGGGATACTCGAAGCTCTTTCCGGACTTCTGCAGCTGCTCCACCGCCTCGGTGTAACTCATGCGTTCGAAGCCCGAGGAAGCCAGCTTCTCAAGTCTTGGCCGGAGGCCCTTATCCACGAATTTTTCGAAGATCGATAGATCTCCCTCATTGTTCTCGAGGACGTCCTTGACCAAAAACTTCATAAAATCCTCGGCCAGATCCATGTCTCCCTCGAGGTTACAGAAGGCCATCTCCGGCTCGATCATCCAGAACTCCGCCGCATGGCGGGTGGTATTGGAATTCTCCGCCCGGAAAGTCGGCCCGAAGGTGTAGATATTCGAAAGAGCACAGGCATAAGTCTCCCCTTCCAGTTGCCCGCTCACGGTGAGATAGGCTTTCTTGCCAAAGAAATCCTCCTCCGGCTTACCGGCCTCATTAGTCGTCACCCGGAACATCTCACCCGCCCCCTCGCAATCGCTCGCGGTGATGATGGGCGTGTGGACATAGGTGAAATCCCGCTGATTGAAAAAACGATGCACCGCGTAGGACAAGCGACTGCGCATGCGGAAGACCGCGCCGTAGAGATTTGTGCGTGGCCGGAGGTGCGCGATCGAGCGCAGGAACTCCGGGGTGTGACCTTTTTTCTGCAGCGGGAAGTCCTCCGGCACCTCGCCCAGGAGCTCTACCTCGGTGGCCCGCACTTCCCAGCTCTGCCCTTTTCCGGGGCTCTCCACCAACTCCCCTTTCACCGCGACCGAGGCCCCGGTATTCATTTTCCCCACATTTTCTGATCCCGGAATTCCAGCATCAATGATGACCTGAATTCCCTGTAGGCAGGATCCGTCATTGAGTTCCATAAAAGAGAAATCCTTCGAATCCCGGCGGGTCCGGACCCAGCCGCTCAGTTCCACGGCGGCCTGTGCGGATTCACTGTTGAGGAGGTGCTTGACTGATTGGCGCATGGCTTGATTTAGCAAGGAATCCCAGCTTGTCCACCCGCTCCTCACTCCCCGGGTCAAATTAGCCGAAAAATCCTTGCAATCGGTCCGCCCTTGCATAGAACCGCGCTCCCATGGCTCGCAAAGCTTGTAAGTCCAAAACCAGATCGTCTGTTGCCAAACGCTTTAAAGTGACCGGTACCGGTAAGATTCTGCGTCGCAAACAGGGCAAACGCCACATCCTCCAGAAGAAAAACCGGAAACGGAAAAGAAATCTGGGTAAGGCTACCCTCGTCAGCGCCGCAGATATTAAGAACGTGAAGAAGAACCTTCTTCTTCGCTAACCGAAAAGACGATGACCCCGCCCGCAAACCGGGTGGCCTCCGCACAGCCTGTCCTTTCCCGGAAGGAACTTTTGAACGAGTGAGACTGTCGGAGTGAATTCGAAACCAACGACCCGTTCAGTTTAAGAAAGAAAATGCCAAGAGCAACCAACAGTCCAGCCAGCCGGAAACGCCGTAAGCGCGTTCTTCTCCGCGCTAAAGGCTTCCGCGGCTTCCGTTCCAAGCTTTACCGCTACGCGAAGGACGCCGTCTACAAGGCTCGTCAATACGAGTACCGTGACCGTAAGAAGCGCAAGGGCCAATTCCGCCGTCTCTGGATTCAGCGTATCTCCGCTGCTGTCCGTGCCGAGGACCTGACCTACTCTCGCT
>CALBVA010000108.1 GCA_937969125.1 uncultured Verrucomicrobiales bacterium
AGAGCTTCAGACAGATCAGGGTAAATCCCTTCTGCTGAGTTGCCATAGTGAGCTTGAGGATCTCACTCTTATGCAGGAGAAGTTTGCGCGGGCGCTTTGACTCATGCTGGAAGTAGCTCCCGGCAGTCTGCCAAGGCTGGATATCGCAGCCGTAGAGCCACGCTTCATTCCGTTCGATGCGGGCGAAGCAATCGCCGATATTGATCTTACCCTCGCGGATCGATTTCACCTCAGTGCCGCGAAGGACAACACCGGCCTCGAAGGTTTCCGAGATATGATAATCCCGTCGGGCCTTCTTATTGGTCGCGACTTCGTCCGGATTGACCTTCTTCTTTTTCTTCATGGACTGGCGCAGAGAGGCAGAGATGTGCGCGCCTCCAGAAAAATCAGGCCGGGGCGGGCGGGATTAGGCGTCAGCTTCGACTTCGCGGAGCTTGATCTTTCCCTCGATGATTTCGGTAAGGGCGATGTCTGCGAATCCCATGCTGGGGAGCGCATTAACGAGGGGCGAACGGCCCTGATTCAGCTGGGCGACACGCTTCGAGACGAGATTAATCAGCACGAGGGGATCGGGAACAATTTCGGCAGCCTTTTCAACAAGAGTGTTTTTCATAGAAGTCGCACTGGAACGGGGTGGAGTCTGGGCTTCAAAGGGAACGATATTATCAGCATCCATGACTCAGGTATTGAGATTCGCAGAGGTAAGAGCACGCCTGCGAGCGGATTGGAAAACCACAATTCCACACTGCTGGCAAGCCCAATCTAAGGTGTTCTTCGAAGGCTCGGCGAGCCCCCTCCCCCAGGTCGAATTATTGACGAAGCCGGAATACCGATCCGAGGCGATTCTTAATCGAGCCCTCATCTCGAAATGGCCCAGTTAGCTCTGAATGACCAAGCAAATAAAAAACAGCAAGACCGCTGACACCAGCACGCCCGCAGTGATCTTGGCAGCGAGATCGAACCGACGATGCTGCTGGTAGTTCGGGGGGACGATCAGGCCTGAAATCACCATCGCGAAACCCAATATGGGGATCATCAAGAAAAGGCAGCACATCGGGTGCCGTCCGATATTCGCGAGCCGTCGGCCGAGAGGAAACATGAGCACTAAATCGATGATTAACGAGCTGACCAATGCCAATCCATTCACGTCCGCAACACCTTTGATGGTATACATCACAAAGACCCAGATGAACCATGCGAACCTCCCGATACCCGGCGCACGGGTGATCATTAGCTTTGGCCGACTCTCAAGAGCTGACTGAGGGGGCGCGTAAGGATTTTCCATTCCCCTCTGAGCAATCGGAAGCGATTCGCTTGTCTTTCCCCCTAAAATTCCAAGCCAAAGCGTAATCCCAGCACAGCGGGATCACCGGGAGAACCGGCTGAGATCTGGCTGTTGATGAAGGTGTAGTATTCCTCATCGAGGAGGTTCCGGGCGAAGGCGGCGACAGTCCAATTGTCCGCCTGATAGCCGATCTCGGCGTCCCAAACATTATAGGAAGCCTGGCGGGTGGCATTGGAATTCCCCTCATCATAGAAAGTGGAGCCCACGAAGCGGACGGCGGTCTGAGCGAAGAATCCGCTCTGGAAGTCATACCGTGCACCGAGACTGGCGGTGAACTCCGGGATGAAGGGGACCTCATTGCCGGACAGATCATTCCCGCCAGGACCGGTGTGATCATCGAACTCAGTCTTGGTCCAGCCCGCGGAGGCCTGGATGAGAAGGCGATCAACCGGACGCCAGGTCAGCTCCCCTTCCAGTCCGATTGCTTCGACGCGGTCGGCATTGATGATGAGGAAATCGGTGGCCCCGGCAGAGCGGTTCACTTGGTAGTCATCGATCTGCTTATAGTATCCGCGCAGCTCAAATCCGAGCGAACGGTCGCTATTCTGGTAACGCAGGCCGATCTCGGTCTCCCAGTTCCGCTCTTCATCAAAAGCGGTGGTAGCGATATCATCACTGAAGGCAGTGAAGCCCTGTGGCTTAAACCCGACGGAAGTGCGGGCGAAGAGCGAGGTCTCCGGAGTGATCTTATAGGTCAGGCCGAGCGAAGGTGTGAAATAGGTCCCTGAGGCTTCGCCACGGACGGCGGGCGGCAGCGGGAAAAGGGAGGGAAAAGGATTGCCCGCTCCAGTCTTGTCGCGGCGGAGGGAGGTCTCGATATATTCAATGCGTCCCCCGACATCGACGGTAAGGACGTCATTGAGATCCCATTGCAGATTTCCGAAAAGCGCAGTGCTCTCCTCATCGATCCTAAAGGCGGTGAATTGATTTTCGAAAGTGAATTGCCCAGTTCCGAAGAAGCGATTCGCCACCCCTTCAGAGTCCTTTTTCAGGTAAGCGAGACCGGCGGTCCAGCGGATGTTCTTTTCACGGTCGGACTCCAGACGAAACTCCTGACTGTAAACTTCCTGCTGCTGGGAAATGGAGGAATTGGAAGCTGGGATGGCGGAGAGATCCAGATCCACGATGGACGGCCCGAGCTGCCAATTGCTGTAGGAGGTGATCGACTTCAGATTAGCCCAGCCGAGATCCTGATCAAGGTGGAGGGAGAGCTGATAGCGATCAATCTCCGTGATGCCCTCGAGATCAGAAGAGACGCGGAAGGGATCCTGCGCGCGCGCACCATCAATGAAAGGACCAAAGGCACTTTGGGAACCGGGAAGCGCGGAGAGCCGCTGGCTGCCATCGCGGGTGCGCTCATACATCGCGCGGAGGCGAATCTGAAGGTCAGCGGAGGGATTGTAATAGAGACTACCAAGTGCGCCGAACTGCTCGCGGTCGTCATTGAAACCGCCGACGGCGGGATTCACGTTGTCGATGTAGCCATTGCGCTCCTTGTAGTAACTCTGCACGGCGTAAGACCACTTATCAGTGATGGGGCCGGCAGCTCGAAAACGGAGGTGGAGGGAATCATAGCTGCCGTATTCAGCGCTGAGCTTGAAGGTTTGCTGATCAGTAGGAGCCGCAGTGCGCATTTCAATGAGTCCCCCTGCCCCGTTTCGGGCAAAGCGGTGACCCTGCGGACCGCGATGGAGGACGAAGGAATCGAGATCAAAAAACTCGGTGGAGTAGGTGTAAACGTCACCGTATGGCACGTCATCGATAACCATAGCCACACTCGCTCCGCCGAAGAAGAGGGTATTGGCCGAGCCACGGACGGAGAGGGTATCGCCGTAGCCACCGGAATCCGAGGAAACAATCCCAAGGCCCGGAGTGGTGCCGAGAAGCTCACTGAGACGTTCAGCGCGGTTGAGATCGAGATCGACATTTGAGCCCCTGGCTTTTGCCGTATCCTCCCGCTCACCAGTAACGACCAGAGGATCCAAAACATCTTGTGCTATCGCCAACGACCCAACCAACAGTGCACTCAAACAGAATCCAATTTGTCTCATATGAAGGCGTAATCTGACCGGAGATGGCCTGCCGTCAACACAGAAGGAGTTGATAGATTCGTGCTTCACAGACGGTAGCAGGTGCCTCAGATTTCCGCCCTATGAATGCCTCCCGCCTCCTGCTCACCGCACCATTAATCGCCTTTTTAGGCTCCTGCTGTGATAACGGCCCGTATGCGGTGATGCTTGATGGAAAGGAAGAGACGGAAGTCGCCGTGAAGGGTGGGACGATGGAAGAGGTGGCATTGACCCAACCCGCAGCACCAAATGAGGTGCAAGATGTTACGGAGCCAAAGGTGATGGAAGAAGCCAAGCCGGAAACACCTTCCTTCGAAACCGGGATGAACATCATCGCGGAAACTCTGCCGGATCAGGCAAAGAGCTTCCTACCCGTCACCAAAAAAATCCATGCTCTGCTTAAGAAGGATGAGGTTACAAAAATGAAGCCTTATACCGAGACCGCGCCAGCAGCAGGTGGAGCGACCTTCGATCTGGTTCCGATTCCCGGCGGCGAGTTTCAGATCGGCTCGCCGGACGGTGAGAAGGGACGCGGAAAGGATGAGGCCCCCCAGAAGACTGTGAAAATCGAGCCCTTCTGGATGGCTACTACCGAGACCACTTGGGCACTCTACCGAAACTTCATGGAAAATGGAAAGGGCCGGAACAAAGACGGCACGCTCAATACCGATGGTAATCTCAAGACCTCCGAGCCACCTTTCGAGAAGAGTCCCCCTCTGCTCGATGCCATCTCCCAACCAACCCCTCCCTACATGCCGATGCACTTCGGGCTGGCCGACAGCGCCGGATACGATCCGAAGTATCCCGCCATCGCGATGACTCAGCACGCTGCCTCAAAATTCTGCGAGTGGCTCAGCGCGCAGACTGGCCACTACTACCGCCTGCCAACCGAAGCCGAGTGGGAATATGCCTGCCGCGCGGGAACCACAACGGCATATTCATTCGGCGATGACCCCGCTAAGCTCGGAGACTACGCGTGGTATTTCGAAAATTCAGAAATGAGCTACCAGCCGGTCGGCAAAAAGAAGGCCAACCCCTGGGGACTCTTTGACATGCATGGAAATGTCAGTGAATGGACCCTCTCATCCTACCACGAAACCTATTCAGGCTATCAAGACGGCGTCTTGAACCCTCTGACTCTGACGCAGCAACGCTACCCACGCGTGACTCGCGGAGGACATTGGGATGCTGACGCGATCGATCTTCGCTCGGCGAAGCGCGCGCCCTCGAAACAGGCCTGGAAAATGATCGACCCCCAGGACCCGAAGTCACTGTGGTATCACACGAACACCCAGTGGCTGGGCTTCCGCGTGATCCGGCCAGCCAAGGTTCCCTCTGTCGAGGAAATGCATCTACTCTGGAATACCGGACCGGGAAAAAGATTTTAGGATGATAATTTAATGGGACGTTGCTCTCCGGCACAGGTTATGCTGATATTTTTACATGTCCGACAAATCTACTAATAAAGATACTTCTTCCTCATCCGCACCCAAAACCGGTGAAAAAACCGGTGAAGTCACCTTAATCGACCGGGTGAAAGGCGGGCTCATCGATGGCCTGCTCTTTGCCATTCCGGCCACTCTGATCTCGATGATCCTCCCTGCCTCCATTGGCTCCATTTTGGGATTGATTATTAACCTCGCTGGCATCGCCTACATGCTGCTCCGCGATGCCCTCCCCCAACTGGACGGAATCAGCATAGGCAAAAAGATAACCGGAACCCGCGCGGTGCGGGAAGATGGCTCACCACTCACCGGGGACTTTAAGACCAGCGCGCTGCGGAATGTCTGGATGCTAATTTCTCCTGTGGAGCTAGTTGTCCTCTTCATCCGCCAGGGCAAGCCTGATGCCGGACGCCGCCTCGGCGATGACACCGCCAAGACCAAGGTGGTCTACACCTAGTAATTCTGTAAGTGAATTTCATCGGCTTCGTCCGTCATCTGATGGATGAAGACGAACTTACAAGCTCCTGATAGAAAACAAATCAGGACGATTCCCAGAACCAAAAGAAGCGGCTGTGCGGTTCCCATGAGAGCAATCGCCAGCCAAGTCGCGAGAAGCGGGAGGACGAGGTTATTCCGCAGCTGATAAGTCGCCTCAGCAAAGCGGGAAATCATTGAACCGGATTCCCTGGCCTCACCCGCAACCGCCCATTGATAAAGGGAGAATGACTGGCCTGAGAGGCGCATCGGGCGATTAAGATCGAGAGCGAGCCCCTTCTTCTCGATATAGGTCTTCACAGCGTCCAGCTCCTTCGCTTCATCCAGTCGGTTCGTTCCGGAAAGGCGGAGAAGGCTTCCAGCCGGGAACTCTCGGAGTTCATAGCCATCGGGAATTGGATCTTCCGGCCGCTCATTGAGAACCAGCCCGAGAAAAACAGCTCCGGCGTCATTGTCCCATTGGCGGATCACCTTATTCGTGCGTCGATCCAGCGAGCGGACAGCGGCATTTCCATCAGTGAAGAACTGCTGATGTGCCGATTTATCATCGGTTGGAAACGTCTTCCCGAGCACCCATTGCTGATCGACCGAAACGGTGCGGATCCAGTATCGCAGCGATCCACGGGCGCGAATGGCGAAGAACCACATGAAGGCCGCCAGCCCAATAAGCAGGCCGAACCAAGAGATGATGACGAGCACGGGGACTTCTAGACCGATGTCCGCTCAAACTCAAGAGACACCCGGAGTCAGGAGGACTTTCAAGAGGCCCTCTTTCCCCTCGCGGGAGCGCTGGAAAAAATCCGCACCCTCCTCCAGCGGAGCGATCGCCGAAATGAGCGGCTTCACCAGAATCTCACCGCTGGCAATTGCGGCGAGAGCCTCACCACATTCGCCGGCCGCCGCACAAGATCCAAGAAGAGAGATCTCGCGGGTGACAACCCACTGCAGAGGAAGAGGAACGGAGGAAACGACGTTCCCCACCAAACCCACGCGCCCCCCTTTGCGGACCGACTTGACCGCCTTCTCGAGCGTCGGAGCCGCGCCGACAACCTCCATGGCGAGATCAAAGTCCCCCCCACAATTCTGATCCGGGAAGAAGGTCGCATTGGCCCCGAGCTGACGGGCGAGATCTAAGCGACCTTGATCGAGATCAACAGCCACAATTTCACCGCAGCCGGCCCGCTTGAGAGCCTGAATGACGAGCAGGCCAATGAGACCCGCTCCGACAACCAGCGCGCGTTCGCCGGGTTTCACCTTCACCAGACGAACGGCATGCAGTGCGACAGCGAGTGGTTCGGTGAAAGCAGCCTCCTCGAAGCTCAATCCCTCGGGAATTTTTTCAAGGATGCGGGCCGGTACCACCACCCATTCGGCAAAGGCTCCGTCACGCTTGAATTCCTCACAAGAGACGCCCATGACCTGCCGTTCATCGCAAAGATTCGTCTCACCTCGCTGACAATGACCGCACTCGCCACAGTAAACCATCGAGTCGAATGACACCCGCTGACCCACCTCCCAACCGGTGACTTTGGTGCCGATTTCCTCGATCAATCCGCTGGCCTCATGTCCCATAACCATCGGCGGGATGCGGCGGCCACTGCTGTTATCCATGCCGTGCACATCACTCCCGCAAATCCCGCAACAGGCCACGCGAATGAGCACTTCATCCGGGCCGGGGGCAGGCTTCGGCCGCTCAGTAATAGCGAACTGAGAAGGCGCGGTGAGCTCGAGAACTTTCATTCCGCGAGCGTCCCGTTTACTTCATCGGGAAGCAAACCTTAACCACTCCGGAATCACCCTCCTCCTCATAAAACTCGAAGGGCGGAAACTTCTTTGAAATCTTAAAGAACTTCGCACGGCTGTGCATCATTCCCCCGGCCCAGGCATTACTCAGATGCCTAAGATCGCCGTGATGCTGGACGGTGTAGATATCGATAACGGGACAATTGACCACCTCCAGACCATCCGGAACTTTCTCCGGAGCCACCTCCACCTTCACCCCGATCACGTAGGTCATCACCCGCTTCACGATGTTCCAGTCGTAGTAAACGCAGAAGCCCTCACCCTCTGGAAAGTGCTCACGGACTTTTTGATAATCGCTCTCCATAACATCCTCGAAAGCATCAATAGAACAGCTGTTCCTTTTCCCCACCCCGGTAAACCCGTGGAATGATTCCTGCCCCCGGAAATGCAGGCGGGAAGGAATTTCACCTTTTTCCATGAGATCCTTCAGCATGAGGAGCCCCCGTTCGTAGTCCATGCCAATGAAGCCCTCCATCGACTTCTTCATCCAGAATAGAAAGAAAGGCAGCGCGCTTTCCATCGTCCAGGTCACCTCAGTCCCCTTCCCTTGATTCTCGAAGAGCATCTTCACTTTGGCGCGGGACTTGAAGGGCTTCAGAAATTGCAGGTCATAGGTGATCGATTGATTCTCCACCTCACCCGTCACCGTCATCGAACCTGCTCCACAGACTCTGCCCTCCCAGGAATACTCTTCGTCCGCGAAGGTGAGCTTGGCCTCCGGATCGGCAATGAGCCAGGGTGACCACTTCGGCCAGCGACGGAAGTCGCGC